>WRAL01000315.1 GCA_009780285.1 Treponema sp. | reverse complement strand
TTTTTGCGGCTTGTAGGGAACCTTGATAAAAATATTGAGGATCGCCGACACTAAAAAAATCGCCGCGCAAAGCGCCACGAGCCTGTTCACGCCAAGAGCGCCGAAAAGAAAGCCGGCCATTACGGGCCCTGCGGTAATCGACACGGCGCGAACGCCCTGCACGGCGCCGTTCGCCTTGGAAAGGTTTTCCGGCTTTAGGATCGCCGGCATGCTTGCGGCGACGGTTGGATGATAAAAAACCGAGACCAAGGTAAGCAGAACCGTAACGGCGCCGAGAACGAGCGCCGACTGCAAGCCGCCGAAAAGCAGGACGGCAAGGGCGCCGGCAAGAAGGGTGTTCGCGCCGTCGCTGATAACGAAAATCGCTTTTTTGGAAAAACGGTCGGCAAAAGCGCCGCCGACGGGCTGAAAAAAAATCATCGTCAAAAACGAGAGCGCTATCATCGTTGCGAATATTTCCGCCGAGCCGGTAAGGTCCAGGACATGCAGGGAAATCGCGAATCGTAAAACGGCGCCGCCTATCATGCTTATGCCCTGGCTAATCACTATCAGGCGAAAGCTAAGTTTGTCCTCGATACAGGGCGAGATTTCCAGCCCTTCGACCGCGCTGCTTTCATCGCTCATCCATACAGCATAGCGCAAACAATCTTGAAGGCCAAGCCCCTTGGCGGACACGGACACGCCCACTTCGCGCAAGCCGAAAAAAAACCTTGCGCGGAAACGCCGGCCGTGGTATGATTTTAGCGGAAAGCCGTCGCGGGGGGCTATTCGATTTAAATAAAACTAACAAATACCCGCAAAAGGAGAATAAGATGCTGCTTGAAAAAATGAAAGAGTACGGAACCGAGAACGTTCACTTTGTTTACGACAAGGCGTCGGGACTGCAGGCGATCGTGGCCATTCACAACACGGCGCTGGGGCCGGCGACCGGCGGGACGCGCTTCATCGATTACAAATCGGAAGAGGAGGCGCTTTTCGACGTGCTGAGGCTCTCGCGCGGGATGACCTACAAAAACGCCTGCTCCGGCGTGATGCGCGGCGGCGCGAAGGGCGTGATCATCGGCGACCCGGCCAAGCTGAAATCCGAAGCGCTGTTCCTCGCATACGGGCGCTTCGTGAACTCGCTGGGCGGCCAGTTCACCACCGGCGAGGACATGAACATTAGTGAAAAAGACGTTGAAACAATGGGAAGGGAAACGAAGCATATCGCCGGCATCGGCGGCAAGGGCAGGGGCGGCGATCCTTCGCCCTACACATCTCGCGGGGTTTTTCGTGGGATGCAGGCCGGAGCGGAAGCGAAGTTCGGCAGCAAAAGTCTGGCCGGGAAAACCGTAGCGGTTCAGGGCGTCGGCAAAGTTGGCTACGGCCTTTGCAAATGGCTGCACGAGGACGGCGCGAAGCTGATCGTTGCGGACATGAACGGCGCTTCAGCGGAAAGGGCCAGGGCCGACTTTGGCGCGCATGTCGTTCCGGAAGGCGAAATTATGTTTGTTGACTGCGACGTTTTTTCGCCGAACGCCGGCGGCGCGGTCATTAACGAGACGGTCGCCGGAAAACTTAAATGCGCGCTCGTCGCCGGAGGTGCGAACAATGTTCTTGTCAATAATAACGCCGGGGACGCGCTGAACAAAAAAGGAATCCTCTATGTCCCTGATTACGTTATAAACGCAGGCGGCGTTATTTCCGTTGACCTGGAAATACGGCGCATTCATACCGAGGAACTTGCCAACCAAAAAATGGACGGCATTTACGACACCGTCAAAACGATTTTGGAATTCGCGAAAAGCGAAAAGCTTCCGACGCATTTGGCCGCCGACATATACGCCGAGCGTATCGTTGACGAGGCGCGGGCGAAAAAGCAGGGGGGATGAATGTCCGTAAAATACATCGCCGAGCCCTTTCGCATTAAGTCCGTGGAACCGCTTAAGATTCTAAGCCGACAGGAACGCGAGGCAAAGATCGCGCAGGCGCGAAACAATCTCTTTAATCTAAAGAGCGAGGACATTTACATCGATCTTTTGACTGATTCCGGCACGAACGCCATGAGCGCCGAGCAATGGGCCGGCGTGATGCGCGGCGACGAGGCATACGCCGGCGCGGCCAGCTATCAAAGGCTTGAGGCGGCGGCGCGGGACATTTTCGGCTTTGGATACATGCAGCCGGTGCATCAGGGCCGGGCGGCGGAAAAGGTTTTGTTTCCCTTGCTTTTGCGCAAGGGAAAGTACGCCATTTCCAACATGCACTTCGACACAACTCGCGCTCATGTGGAGCTTGCCGGCGGCCGCGCGATTGACTGCGTCGTTCCTGAGGCAAGGGATCCCGGCGCGCGGGCGAAGTTCAAGGGGAATATGGACATAGAGCGTTTTGAAAAGCTGATTGCCGAGCTTGGCGCGGAAAATATCGGCGTTGTCATTATGACGATCACCAATAATTCCGCCGGGGGCCAGCCGGTTTCCATGCGCAATATGCGCGAGGTATCGGCGATTTGCAAAAAGCATGGAATCCCGCTGAACATTGACGCGGCGCGCTATGCGGAAAACGCCTTTTTTATCAAGCGCGATGAGGAAGGCTATGCGAGTAAATCCATCAAGGAAATTATTGCCGAGACTTTTTCCTACGGCGACACTTGCACGATTTCGTCGAAAAAGGACGGAATCGTCAACATGGGCGGAATGGTTGGCGTTAAGGACTCCGATTCTCCGCTTGTTCAAGGGGTAAAATCGAATTGCATAAATTATGAAGGCTTTTACACCTACGGCGGCCTTTCCGGGCGCGAGATGGAGGCGCTTGCCGTCGGCCTTTATGAAGGCATTGACGAGGATTTTTTGCGCTACAGGATTGGCCAGATGGAATATATC
>WRAL01000314.1 GCA_009780285.1 Treponema sp. | reverse complement strand
CTTGGCCGGAGTTCATGTCAAGCTCCGGTATCCCGCCCCTAAGCGCCACGATGACGCAGTCCGCCGGAGTGCCCTCAAGCGCGTATGCGTCCCTTCCAATTTCGGCAAGTTTTCGCTCGCCCTTGAAGAAAGTTACGGCGTGGGAAATTCCGGAGGAATCGGACTGCGGCGCGACCATGAAAACCCGGTGCCCGGCGCGGCGCATGGCCTCGGCGAGAAGAAGGATGCCGGGAGAGGCGGCGCCGTCGTCGTTGGTAAGGAGCAGGCGCACGTTCCCTCCTATGCCTGCACGAGGCGGCTCCCGGTGGAAATGCCGGCCTCGTGGAATAGGGGATGAAAGCCGAAGATCCGCTCGTAGTCCTCGAGCCTGTGCCTGTATTCGGCCAGCGCGTCGTCTCGCACGATGGCGTAGGTGCAGCCCCCGAAGCCCTGGCCCATCATGCGCGCGCCGAAAACCCCCTGGGTTTCCTGGGCGCGCTTCACCATCCAGTCTATCTCCGGGCAGCTTACCTCGTAGAGGTCGCGCAGGCTTTCGTGCGAGTGGAAGACCAGGCGCGCGAAGCCAGCCAGGTCGGCCTTCCTTAGCGCCTCGGCCGCGTCCTGGGCGCGCCGCATGTCCTGAACCGCGTGCAGGCTTCGCCGGCGGATCCGCTCCGGAAGGTTTCCCATCGAGTCCATTATGTCCGGCGCGGCGAAGTCCCGGAGGCTCGCCTTCTTTCGTCCCTGCGAAAGGGCCTCCAGCGCGGCGGCCACGTCCTCCCGGCGGCTTCTGATCTCGTCATCGATGCCCAGGCGCGGGACCCGCGAGTCGGCAAGGACGATCTTGCAGCGCGAGAAGGGCGACTTGATCTTGGTGACGCCAAGGGTGGCCTCGTCCACCAGCAAAAACTGGTCGGCGCGCGCCGAAAGCCCTATCACGTAGTCTACGGCGCTTTTGTTCACGCCGAAATACAGGGAATGAATGTCCGCGAGCCGCCTGGCCATTTCCGCCTCGGTAATCCGGGAGCGAAGGAGGGCGCGCAGGGCCATGGCCGAGGCGACCTCGACGGCGCAGGAGGAGGCCAGCCCGACGTGCCTGGGAATGTTCCCCGCGAGCGTGAAATTAAGGCCCTTTACCGGGGCGCCTATGTCGACGAAAAGCTGTATCGCGACCTTGACGTGGTTCGCCCAGCGATCCTCCCGCTTGTACTTAAGGCTGGCCATCGTCGTGCGCTTTCGCTCGTTCAGATCGCAGGCGTGGAAGCGCAGGGCCGTGTCCTTGCGCGCGCTTACCGCGACCTTCGCGCAGCGATCTATGGCCGCGGCGAGGAAGACGCTCGATCCCGTGCCGCCGTGCTCGCCGAGAAAGAGAACCCTTCCCGGCGCCTGCGCCATGAAAACGCCTTCCGGCTTTGCGGCTTCCGCCGTCTCCGTGCCTGTTTTGTCGCCCTTTCCCTTTGCGGGAACGTCCTTCTGCGCGGGGCCAAGCTCGTATTCCCTGCGGTGGACGGCGCCGATATCCAACATCAATTGCATCCTCACCTTTGCGCGTATCGCGCCTGCCGGCAATCCAGGCAGGCGCGCCCCTCATTATATCGCAGCGAGGGAAGTTTTTCAACCGCTTTGCAGGGAAATTTCGCCAGGCCCCTTTTTCGCGAATCTATCGTTGACATTCGGCGTCCGGCGCGCTAGAATAGGAATATCCAGTTTGGAGGAACTGCTCGCGCGGATTTTTGTTTTGGGCGCCGGGGATAGCGAGCTATCATTTCTTTGGGACTAAGCGATGCAATATTTTGATACTCATGCCCATATAGGGCTTATCGTTGACGACCCTATCGAGCAGCTTCTCGTTATTCAGGAGGCCCGCCAGGCCTCCGTTACCAGGATTCTGTCCATTAGCAACAGCCTGCACGGGTTCGTCTCCGTATACGAAAACCTCAAATCCACGTCCAACGTGTACTACGCCGCCGGGATCAGCCCCTCGGAGGTGGCTAACCTCGGGCGCGACTGGCTTCAGTCCGTGGAGCAGTACGCCCAGCTTCCCAAGGTCGTGGCGATAGGGGAGATCGGCCTGGACTATTTCCGCAAATTCGGCGACAAGAAGTCGCAGATCGAGCTTTTTATCTCGCAGCTGGACCTCGCGGCGAAGCTGGATCTGCCGGTGGTGATCCACAACCGGGACGCCGGCCACGACGTTCTGGAGGTCCTGCGCGATCGCCTTCCTCCCAAGGGCGGGGTGATGCACTGCTATTCGGAGGACGCGGCCTACGCGCGCGAGGCGGTCAAGCTCAACCTGTATTTTTCCTTCGCCGGGAACCTCACCTACAAAAACGCGCGGAACCTGCACGAGACCGTGCCGGAGCTGCCGGTCGATCGCATCCTGATCGAGTCGGAAAGCCCCTTCATGGTCCCTACCAGCCAGAAGGGAAAGCGCAACATGCCCAAGTACCTGCCGGAGACGGCGCACTGCCTCGCCAAGATGCTCAAGATGGAGCGCGAGGAGCTGGCCGCCCAGGTATGGGAAAATTCCTGCCGCTTTTTCGGCCTTCCGGCCTAAGTGTCCCTTAATTGGAAGGAAATCGACGCGGTTCTCGCCGAGCTTGATCTGCGCGGCTCCCAAATCCAGGGCGCCGCGCAGAGCGCCTTCGACGTGATCGCGCTGCGGGTGAGGGTTCCGGGCCGCGAGCCGGGCGAAAAAGGCGCGACGCGGCAGATCCTCATCGCCCTTAGCCCCGGCGCCTGCCGCGTCCACGAAACCTTCCGCGCCGTTCCCAAAACCGAAAAGCCCCTGCGCTTCGCTCAGTTCCTCAATTCCAAAATCGTCAACGGCTGGATCGAGGACGCGGCGCAGATAGGCATGGACCGTATCGTCCGGCTTTCGGTGCG
>WRAL01000313.1 GCA_009780285.1 Treponema sp. | reverse complement strand
CTCCACGAAGGCGCCGAAATCCATGATGCGCTTGACCACGCCGTTGTAAACCCTGCCAAGCTCCGGATCCGAGGCGATTCCCATAACCGCTATCTTCGCGTCCTCGGCGTCCTGGGTGTTTTTGGCGAAAATCGTTACGGTGCCGTCGTCCTCGGTGTTGATCTTCACGCTGTACTGCTCGCACAGCGCCTTGATGTTCTTGCCGCCCGGCCCTATAAGCGCGCCGATCTTGTCGATGTCTATGCGCAGGGACAGAATCTTCGGCGCGTACTCGCTTATCGCTTCGGCAGGCTTGCAGATCGTGCGGTTCATAATGGAAAGAATGTGCAGCCTTCCGCGCTTTGCCTGATCCAGAGCGCGGCTCATGATCTCCGTCGAAACGCCGGCGATCTTGATGTCCATCTGAAAGCCCGTGATCCCATCCTCGGTTCCGGCCACCTTGAAGTCCATGTCGCCAAGGTGATCCTCCTCGCCCAGAATGTCCGAAAGCACGGCGAAGCGGCTGCCGGAATCCTCGGTGATAAGGCCCATCGCGATGCCGGCCACCGGCTTCTTCATGGGAACGCCGGCGTGAAGCATCGAAAGGGTGCCGCCGCAGACGGAGGCCATCGACGAGGAGCCGTTGGATTCCATGATTTCCGAAACCACGCGCACGGTGTAGGGGAACTCCTCTTTCGAGGGAACCATCGCCTCCAGCGAGCGGCGCGCGAGGTAGCCGTGGCCGATCTCGCGGCGCCCGGTTCCCGTCCTGCCGACCTCGCCGACCGAATAGGGCGGGAAGTTATAGTGAAGCATAAAGTTCTCGCGCCGGTCGCCCTCGATGTCGTCGAAAATCTGCTCGTCGAAGGCCGTTCCCAGCGTCGTGACGACGAGCGCCTGCGTCTCGCCGCGGGTAAAAAGCGCCGATCCGTGGACGCGCGAAAGAACGTCGATCTCGCAGAAAATGTCGCGAATGTCCTCGGTTCCCCGGCCGTCAACCCGGCGGCCCTTGTCCAAAATCGCGCCGCGCAGGATCTCGTATTCCATGTCCTCGAAGAGCGCGGCGAAGAGCTTCTTCTGCGCCTCGTCCTTTAGCTGCTCGGCGTACTGCGTCGCGAGGTCCGTCTTTACGGCCTTGATTCCGTCGTGGCGCTCGAACTTTGTCGGCAGGAAGCAGGCCGCCTCCAGCCTGGGATACGCCGCCGCGCGAATCGCCTCGCCGTTTTCCAGCGCCACGGAGCTTGCCGTAACCGGCAGCTTGGGCTGGCCGCAAAGCTCGCGCAGCTTTTCCTGCAAACCGCAAAGCTCGACGATGGAGGCGCGGGCCTTTTCCAGCGCCTCGATCATCAGCTCCTCGCTGACCTCCTTGGCGCCGCCCTCGACCATAGTGATCCCGTCGCGCGTTCCAGCGACGACGATTTCAAGCGTGGACTTTTCGATCTGCTGAAAGGTCGGGTTGACGACAAGCTCGCCGTTGACCTGGCAAACGCGCACGCCGGCGATCGGGCCGCCGAAAGGAATGTTGGAAATATGCACCGCAGCCGAAGCCGCGACTATGGCGAGCATGTCGGGCGGGTTGGTCTGGTCGGTGGAAAGGGTGGTGGGGATAAGCTGGATTTCGCGGCCGAAAGCCTTGTCGAAAAGCGGACGCATCGGCCGGTCGATAAGCCGGCTTACCAGAATTTCCTTGTCCTTCGGCCTGGTCTCACGCTTGATAAAGCCGCCGGGAATCTTGCCCGCGGCGTAATAGCGCTCGTTGTAATCGACGGTAAGGGGCACGTAGTCCAGGCCTTCCACCGAATCGGCGGAGGAGCAGACCGTGGCCAAAACCGCCGTCCCGCCGTATCGCGCGAAAACCGCTCCGTTGGCCTGCTTCGCGATCCTGCCAGTTTCGAGAATAATCTCCTTTCCGGCGACCTCTAGTTTGGCAATAATTGGTTTCATTACTTGCGCAGGCCCAGTTCCTTGATCAGCTTGCGATAACCCTCGAGGTTCGCGCGCCTGAAGTAGCTTTGAAGCCGCCTTCGCTTGCCGACCAGAACCTGAAGGCTTCTCTGGCTGTGCTTGTCCTTCTTGAACAGCTTGCAGTGAGCGTCCAGCTGCCTGATCCGCTCCGTGAGCAGCGCAATCTGAACTTCCGACGCGCCAGTGTCCTTCTCGTTCTTGCCGAACTTGGCAATAATGGACTCAACGCTTTCTTTTTCTAACGCCATATTTTATCTCCTCCAATTGGGTACGCCGCTATAGGCGCGGGCGCGACTCGCGCCCCGCCTCAAAAAATTGCTATCCACGGGCGCTATAAGGCCGGCCCAAAAGCCTTTCGGCCTCGTCCGTCCTGCCCTCGGCCAAGGCGCGCCGTATTCGGCTGGAACTTATCGGAAGGCCGTCGTCCATAACCGGCTCGGCTATCCAGACCTCCGTCCCGCGCTCGCCGGCAAAGGCCCGCGCCGCCAGCGCGTCCGTTTCCGCGCCGCGCCCGCACCTGAAATTCTCGCCCAGCGCCACGAAGGCCACCTTTCGGCCGCCCAGAAGCGCCGCGAGAAAATCCCTTCCCCTAATCGTACTGAAATCCCGCGAAAAGTCAATCAGCGCGACAAGCGAAACCCCCAGCGCCCGCAAAAGAGCCAGTTTTTCATCCAGCGAAAAAAGGTCGCCGGGAAAAACGTCCGGCCGCATCACCGCCGCCGGATTCTGAGCGAACGTAACCACCGCCGGCTCGCAGCCCGCCTGAGCGCAGACCCGGCGCACCAGCTTCTGATGCCCCAAATGCAGCCCGTCGAAAACGCCCACGGTAAGAGCCAGCGGAAGTTCATTCATGAGAGGGGAAGCCTCCCTTTGGGATTCAGGCCCCTCGATACCCGCGTGGAGTTTTGCGGAGCAAAACTCCG
>WRAL01000312.1 GCA_009780285.1 Treponema sp. | reverse complement strand
CGACCGGCTCGACGAACATGCTCGCCGAGATAAAGTACGCCAGGGAGCTTTACAGGCGGATGTACGGCGAGGATCTGAGCGCGAAAACCGTTTTCCGCATGTCCACGATCAACGCCGCCCGCGCGCTTTTAATGGAGGACAGAATCGGCTCCCTGCGCTCAGGCAAGCTCGCCGACGTCCTGGTTCTGAAGGCCGCGCATGACGACCCTTACGAAAATTTCGTCGGGGCCGAAATGGAGGACATAGAGCTTTTGATTCTCGCCGGCGTTCCCATTTACGGCGAGGAGCGCTTTCTCGACATTTTCGGCGGAGCCTTGCCGGCCGGCTATACCACCGTCGAGGTCGGCGGGCGCGCGATGTTCGTCAAGGGCGATCCGGCCGGCCTTTACGCCGCGGCGCGCGAAAAAATAGGCTTCGCCAAGGAGCTTGACTACCTGCCTTTTTCGATCTGAGTTCCGCGTCGGCCGTAACGCCCAAAACTTAGAGGCGAACCGCCAAAGGAGCCTCGGCCCTTTGACAAAAGCCGGCGGTTCCGTCATCATGCTCTCATGCAGGGCTTCGACGCTGAAAAAACAAGGGACGGGATTGTCCGCTGGATTCGCGGCTTTTTCCAGGAGGCCGGAGGCGGCCTTAATGCCGTGGTCGGGCTTTCCGGCGGCAAGGACAGCTCCGTGGTCGCGGCCCTCTGCGCCGAGGCCCTGGGGCCGCAAAGGGTCTTCGGGCTGCTGTTGCCGCAGGGCGAGCAGTGGGACATAGCGGTCTCGCGCGATCTGGCGGCCCGCCTGGGCATACGGGCATTCGAGATCAATATAGCGGACAGCGTGGGCGCGCTTTTCCAGGCCCTGCGCTCCGGCGGCATCGCTGCCAACAGGCCGGCGGAAATAAACACGCCGGCGCGCCTGCGGATGACCGCGCTCTACGCGGCGGCGGCGAGCCTGGGCGCCCTGGTCGCCAACACCTGCAACCTCAGCGAGGACTGGGTGGGCTATTCCACCAAGTTCGGGGATTCCGCCGGCGACTTTTCCCCCCTTGCGCGGCTAACCGCCGGCGAGGTGAAGGCCGTGGGAAGGGCGCTGGGCCTTCCGGACAAATTCGTCGAAAAAACGCCGGAGGACGGGCTTTCCGGCCTTTCCGACGAGGAAAACCTGGGCTTTTCCTACGCCGTCCTTGACCGCCTGATCCGCGAGGGCAAGTGCGACGACGAGCGCGTGAGGGAAAAAATCGAAGCCTTGCGCCTTCTAGGCCTTCACAAGCTGGCTCCCATGCCCTGCTACGAGCCTGACCTCTATGATCCGGACTAAGGCGCCTCGGAAAGCCATGTGTCGATAAGGGCGCGCGAGATCGTTCCGGGGCCGGGGATCTCCGGCAGCCGGTCGCGCGGGAACCAGGCCGCGTCCTCGATCTCGGCCCCGTCCGGCCGTATTTCCCCGGACTTAAGGCGCGCGCGAAATCCTATCATCAGCGAGCAGGGAAAAGGCCAGGGCTGCGAAAGGCCGTAGCGCAGGTCCCGTACCTCGATTCCAACTTCTTCCATTATCTCGCGCTCCACGGTCCGCTCGAGGGTTTCGCCGGCCTCGCAAAAGCCGGCTATGAGCGCGTAAAAGCCGGCCGGAAATTTGCGCGCGCGCGCGAGCAGGGCCTCGCCGGCATCGTTGGTGATCAGCGCGATGACCGCCGGCGCCAGGCGGGGGTATTCCACGCGGGCGCAGGCCGGGCAGATTCGCGCGGCCTGATCCGGCGCGTCCTCGTTCAAATGCCCGCATCGGCCGCAAAAAACCGACTCGCGGCGCCACTGCGCCAGATGAAAGGCCCGCAGCATCTCCCCGGCCTTAACGCCGGAGCCAAGGGAAAGGACGCTTCGAACCGAAACGGCCTGCCAGCCGGGAGGAAGAGCGGCGCCTTCCGGAACGCTCACGGCAAGCCGCGCGCCGGCTTCGGATTCCGGCGCGCCTGCGCCATGTGCGACGAAGGCGTCCTTTTCCGAAAATTGATCGGCAAGCTCGGCCGGCGCCTCCAGTCCCTCGTCGGGCGCGCCGGCCGGCAGCAGAAGCGACTGGCCCTGAAAGAAAAAAGCGCCTGCGTTCATGTTCCTTCCTTTGGCGCCCGCGGGTCGGCGCGGGCGGGGATTCATTTTCCGCCTCAGGCGGCGGGGCTGTCAAGGCGCCGGCGGAGGAAGCGGGGAAGGCAATTTTGCCGGAAATAATCACGGAGGACGGGCAAATCCACCTGCGGCGGATTTGCCTTGGAGTTACAGGGAGGGAGAGCGAGCATTAGCGCGGCGAGCCGGAGAAGGGGAAACGTTCCGCTGCCTGCAAGAATGGCTGCGCAGGCCGTCGCCTGCGCAGCCGCGCGCCGTCAATTTCCCACGATCATCGTCAGGTCGCCGCGAAGGGTTTCAATCGCCCTGGTGTCATAGCCCGTAACCCATCTGCCGCCCTGCAGATATTCCGCCGGGGCGCTGAGGATAAGCTGCGTCCTGTTTGGATTAAAGCTCACCACAACGCGCACCCTGTAATCCGGGCCGCGGTTATTTTGGCGAAACAGGCTGCCATCGACAACCCAGGCTTCGTTCCAGCGCGTGCGTATGTAGCCCGCGTCCGACTGCATCAGCTCCGGCTCGAAGCCATGCCGCGTCAGGATGAAGAGGATCTCGCGAAAGGCCTGATCGAAGTCCAGGCCCTGGCGAAGCAGGATCGCGGTGTCGCCGGCGCTTCCCTTTTGAAAGCTTGACGGCATGCCGGCGCATCCGGCAAGCGTAAGTCCCAGCGCCAGAACGAAAGCCGGAGCCGTAAACAAAAATCTCTTTGCCATCTTTTTCTCCTTTGTTGGCAAAACAACGCGGCCGAGCGTTGGATTTACGAAAAGTGTCGTTG
>WRAL01000311.1 GCA_009780285.1 Treponema sp. | reverse complement strand
ACATGTATTTTCTCGCGCCAATGTTTACGGAAAAACAACAATGGATATTCCGCAGGATGCGGAACCGTATCTTGACCGCATTGCGCAACAAAAAATGTTTGTGCTTGAGGATGAGGGAAAGCCCGTTTCAATGGCGGGGATCACGAGAGAAATGCAAACGCTTTGCGGCGTCGCCCACGTATACACTCCGCCATATTTCAGAGGGAAAGGTTATGCGACATCATGCGTTGCAAAGTTGAGCAAAATAATATTAGACCGTGGCTACTCAAAATGCGTTCTGTATACCGACTTGGCAAACCCTACATCAAATAGCATATATCAAAAAATCGGCTATCGTCCAATTTGCGATTCCGTTGCGTTGAAGTTTACCGAGCCGCAATGCAAGTTCAATTTATGAGGATGCTATGACATGCGCGTAATCGAGGCGATAGACCTGAAACGGGATTACAAAATCAGCGAAGGGCTTTTCGGAAAAAACAAAAAAACCATCCACGCGGTAAAGGGAATTAATTTTTCCGTGGAAAGCGGGGAAATCTTCGGGCTTTTAGGCCAAAACGGCGCCGGCAAAACCACGACGATCAAAATGCTGATAACCATGCTCGCTCCCACAAGCGGCGTGTGCAAGGTTTTGGGCTACGACACCTTCGGCCAGGAAAAAATGATACGCAGCCGAATTAACTTTGTGTTCGGCGGCGAGTACGGCCTGTACCGCAGACTGTCCGCAAGGGATAATCTTAAATATTTTTCCAACCTTTACAAACTGCCGAAAAAGCTAAGGGACAGCCGCATAGACGAGCTATTGGAACTTGTGGGGCTTTCCGATAGGGCGGACACAAGGGTGGAAACCTTTTCCAAAGGCATGACCCAGCGGGTGCAAATCGCAAGGGGCCTGGTAAACAGCCCGGAAGTGCTTTTCATGGACGAGCCCACGATCGGGCTGGATCCCGTCGGCGCGGAAATGCTTCGCAAAACCATCGTCGACGTGAACGGCCGGGGAACAACGGTCCTACTAACCACGCACAATATGTACGAGGCCGACGAGCTGTGCGGACGCATCGCGATTATCAAGGACGGCGAATTTCTTGCCTTGGATACGCCGCGCACGATCAAGGCCAGGGCCGCAGGCGGAAACGCCTTTGTCGCCGCGCTCTGCGAAAACCCGGCCGGGTTGCGGGAAAAAATCGAGGCCGTAAAAGGCGTTTCTTCCGTAACCGTTTCGCGGGTTGAAGGCGGGATCAACCTGCGCGTCGCCTATGCGCCTGAAGCGAACATTCAAGGGCAGATTTTGTCATTGCTTCCGTCACGGTCAATAAAATCCTTTACAAACGAGGAGATTACCTTGGAGGACGCGTATATCCAGCTTGTAAAAGGCGAGACGCGCGCATGAACTCAACCAGCGTGCTTCTTACTTCCATGCAAACGCAAATGAAGCAAACCTTCGCAAGAAACATGTTCAAGTTTACCCTCTTCGTCGGCCCTTTTCTTACCACGATAATACTGGGCGAAATGTACCGACGCTCGACGGCGGATAATTTCGTGGCATACGTCGTGCTGGGAAACGGCCTTTGGAACCTGTGGAACTGCATCGCTTTTTCCTCGGCCGGGGATATAAACAGGGAAAGGTACAGCAATACATTGTCCATTATATTTTCCGCCCCGGCGGATTTTAGGCTTATTTTGCTCGGAAAGATTTTAGGCAATACAATTCTTTCGCTGGGAAGTTTTTTTCTAAGCGTCATCTTCGCAACGGTTTTATATCGCAACCCTATAACCGTCAACAATTGGGCCGTTTTAATTTTTGCCCTGGCCTTAACAATCATGGCGTTTATTATAATGAGTATTTTCATCGCCTACTTGCTGACGCTTTCCCGCAAAACCACGATTTACATGAACTGCCTGGAAGCGCCCTTCGCGCTTATTTGCGGCTTTGTTTTCCCTATCGAAAACCTTCCCGCCTTTTTTCAGTATCTGGCCTGGATTTTTCCGCCTACATGGGCGGTGCGGCTTCTTCGCCTTTCCGTTACGGACTCAGGCTACGGCCTGTGGGAAACCCTGATTCCCCTGATTGTTACCATGGCCGTGTTTGCCGCATTGGCCTCTGCGCTTTACAAGGTTATTTTCAAGCAGGCGAAAATCCTTGGAACTCTGGACATGGCATAAGAGGAAAGCAATGATAAAAATATTTTTTTCGCAAGCCTGGCTCTGCGCGAAAGTTAAACAGGCCGGCGTCAGCCCCACGGAATTTCTGGCTTACAGGGTCGGGGTTTCGATAACCACGCTGTCGCTCTACGTTCTAATCGCTCGCTTTACCACGGGGAGCGTGGATCTGACATCCTGGGTTATTGGCAACGCCTTTGCCCTTTGCGTGTTTGAATGCGTCTTTAACATAGGCGGAACCTTTAACGAGGAGCGCTTTAACGGCAGGCTTAGATCCATTATCGTTTCTCCCACGAACAAAATGGCGGTGATCATGTACAACGGCGCATCTTCCATTGTGGTTGCCGCCATTACCATAGCGGCGGCCTTTATCGTCGGCGGGCTGATCTTCGGCATTAGTTTTTCGGGGCTTAACCCAGGAATGTTTCTCGCGGCAATATTTACGGCGACCTTTGCCTGCGTTGGAATGGGGCTTATGTTCGCGGCCCTCGCTTTAATAACGGACAGTATACACCTGCTTCTAAACGCCGTGGCCCTCTTAATCATGATTTTTTCCGGCGCGAACTTTCCCGTTTCCCAGCTTCCGGTTTTTGCGCAGTGGATAGCCCGCGCGTTTCCTCTTTTTCGCAGCGTGAAGGCGGCAAACATGAGCATAGACGGCGCTTTTTCCAAGGAGTTTGGGCAATTGCTTGCAGGCGAGCTGCTTTTAGGTCTTGCGTT
>WRAL01000310.1 GCA_009780285.1 Treponema sp. | reverse complement strand
TTATGATGCTGCCCATTTTCCGCAGCACCGGAGCGATCACGGCAAGGTTTTCCCTTCCCCTTTTCGGATCGAGCTTGAGGGCCTCGGCCTCCTCGAAGCTTATCCGGTTGTGCCCGGCGAGCACCAACGTTACGTGCGTGCCCCCGGTCGGCTCGTCGAAGGAATGGACGATCCTGCCGTCCTTCAGCAGCGAAACGCCGGTGGTTCCGCCCCCGATGTCGACGATGGCCCCGCTTCGCATTCCCAGAACAAGGTTCGCCGCCGCCGGCTCGTCCATCACCCCGGTGACTTCCAGGCCGGCGCCCGACGCGACGTAGGAATGCGTCGCCACGTCGCGGGCGCCGGTTCCCGGAGGCACGGCGATGGCCGTCTCGTTCAGCTCCACGGCAAGGGCGTCCTGAAGGCGCTCCCTAAGGGCCTTGACGATCAGCCTGGCGCGGTCAAAATCCACCACTAGGCCGTCCCTTACCACTTGGGCGAACTCCCGCGCCGCGGCCAGCGGACGGCCGCCTTCCCCCAGAACGACAAGGACGATCGACGCCGTGCCCAGATCCAGGCCGACGCTCAGGCCCTCGCCTTTTTCCGGACGGATCGGATGCAGCAGCGCGCGCTCCACCCCGCCAAGGAACGCCTGCGCGTCCCGGACGGGGGGCGCAGGCCCGTCGCGGTCCATATCGTCCACGGCTTCCCTCGGCTAGCCGAGCTTGGGAAGTATGCCTTCCACTTCGCCGTGCGGCCTGGGAATCACGTGCACGCTTATAAGGTCGCCTATGCGCCCGGCCGCCGCCGCGCCCGCGTCCGTGGCCGCCTTTACCGCCCCGACGTCGCCCCTCACGAACACCGCCACAAGGCCGCCGCCGACGTGCTCCTTGCCGGTCAGCGTTACGTTCGCCGCCTTCACCATCGCGTCCGCCGCCTCGATGGCCGAGACGAGGCCCTTTGTTTCGATCATTCCCAACGCTTGCTGAGTTTCAGCCATTTTCCTTACCCTCCGTATCCTGTCTGTCCGGCCACGAACGAGCCGGATTTAAGTTTCTCCATGATTTTGCTCACAAGAACGTCCATTTCCTCGCCGCTCAGCCCGGGAGCGCGGCGGCCGGGCGTTTCGCTCGCCTCCGGCCGTATCTCCTCCAGTTCCCGAAGCCCTCGGGCCACGCGGCGTATGTCGACAAGGTTCATCGGCCCGATATTGTCCGAGCTCGCGTTTCCGCCCACCGCGCCGCAGCCCAAGGTAAACGAGGGAACCAGGGCGGTCGTCGCCCCGACCCCGGCAAGGGCGGCCGGCGAGTTTACGATAAGCCTTGAAACCGGCTTTTTGAGGCCGAACTCCCGTATCACGCTTTCGTCCCGGGAATGGATGCTCATCGTGTGGCCGGCCCCTTCGGACGTGAGTATCTCGATGCAGCGCTCGCAGGCCTTTTCCCAGTTTTCCTCGACGTAAAAGCCGAGAACCGGCATGAGCTTTTCCTTCGAGTACGGATACTTGTGGCCGACCCGGGTTTCCTCGCCGAGAAGCACCCGCGTGCCCTTGGGAACGGAAACGCCGGCGGCCGTGGCGATATGCTCGGCGGATTTGCCCACCAGCGAGGCGTTCATCGTGCCGGAGGGCCCCATCAGTATCCGCTCGACCTTCTCCGAGTCGCCCGGAGGAAGGAAATAGCCGCCCTGCCGCTGAACCTCGGCCATCACCTCGGCCTTGATGCAGGCTTCGGTGACGATGGACTGCTCCGAGGCGCATATCGTGCCGTTGTCGAAGGTTTTCGAGTCGAAAATTCGCTTTACCGCCATTTTGACGTCCGCGCTTCTTTCTATAAAGGACGGGCCGTTGCCGGGCCCGACGCCGATGGCCGGAGTTCCCGAGCTGTACGCCGCCTTCACCATGGCCGTTCCCCCGGTCGCGAGGATCAGCGAGACGTCCGGGTGACCCATAAGCGCCTCGGTGGCCTCCTTGGTCGGGCTGCCTATCACGCCGACCAGATCGCGCGGGGCCCCGATTTCGTCCAGCGCCTTTCGCGCGATTTCCACGGTGGCGCAAATCGCCTTTTTGGCCGAGGGATGGGGCGAGAACACGACGGCGCATCCGGCCTTCAGCGCGATAAGCGACTTGAAGATTACCGTGGAAGTGGGGTTCGTGGACGGAATGAGCGCGGCGACGACGCCTACCGGAACCCCGATCTCCGTAACGCCTGAGTCCTTGTCCTCGTTTATCACGCCCACGGTTTTAAGGCCGCGTATGTACTCGTGCACGTTTCGGGAGGCAAAAAGGTTTTTCAGAACCTTGTCCTCCCACTTGCCGAAGCCGGTTTCCACGTTCGCAAGCTTTGCCAGGGCAACGGCCTCGGCCTCGGCGGCCAGGGCCACCGCCGCGACCGCGCGATCCACCGCGGCCTGATCGTAGTCGCGGTAGGCCGCCTGCGCCTTTTTGGCCAGGGCCACAAGGTTTCTGGTTTCCTGAATGGAAACAAGATCCATATCCTTCAATTCCATGTCCCGTCTCCGATGTCCTTTCCTTTCGGCGCTATCATGGGCCACACCTGGTCCGCCGGCCGGGCGATCAGATGGGTTCGCCCGTCGATGCCCAGGCCCTCCATCATCGCCCGCGCCGCGTCCAGCGCGGCGCTCACCGCCCCCACGTCGCCGGTGAGCGTCGCGGTATTGCAGCCTCCCCCAACGAAGAAGCCGGCCAGAACGTCCACGGGGGCGGATTTCACCGCCGTGTCCAGCGTTCCGATAAGCGACACGCGTCCCTGCGTTTCGATTATTCCCAGGGCCTGGGCCATCGGGGGCTTAGCCCCCGATGGCTTCGCGGGATTCGGCTTCCTCAACGTCGCTTCCTTCCTAGTAGGCCGCCGGGTTGTCGGCGATCGCCTTCACCGCGTCGGCG
>WRAL01000309.1 GCA_009780285.1 Treponema sp. | reverse complement strand
GAAAAATATTCCCTTAACAATATTTGCGGAACGATCAACATCATAAACGCCGCGACGGACGCGGGAATCTCCAACCTGGTTTTTTCCTCCAGCGCTGCGGTTTACGGCGAGCCCAAGCATCTTCCCATCGACGAGGCGCATCCCACGAACCCCGAAAACTATTACGGCTTTACCAAGCTGGAAATCGAGCGCATCCTTGGCTGGTACCAAAAGCTCAGGGGTACGCGCAGCGCCTGCCTGCGCTATTTCAACGCCGCCGGCTACGACGTAAAGGGCGCGATCAAGGGGCTGGAGCTTAATCCGGCCAACCTGATCCCCGTGGTCATGGAAACGGCCTGCGGCATGCGCGGCGAGCTTCAGATTTTCGGCACGGATTACGATACGCCGGACGGAACCTGCATCCGCGACTACGTTCACGTGAGCGATCTCGCCTGCGCCCACGTCGCGGCGCTGGAATACATCGACAAAAAAAATGAAAGCATCACCGTCAACCTGGGAAGCGAGTCCGGGAATTCCGTGCTGCAGATCCTCGAGGCGGCGCGCCGCATCTCCGGCCGGGAAATTCCGGCGAAAAACGTCGGCCGTCGTCCCGGCGATCCGGCGAAGCTCTACGCCTCCTCGGCGCTCGCCCGCGATCTTTTGGGCTGGAAGGCGCGCTATTCGGACATAGACACGCTCGTGGGCACAAGCTGGGAAGCGTACAGGGCCTACTGGGGCTGATTTCGTGGGCTTTCTTCAGTTTTCCAAGGTTTCGCTTGCCTTCGGCGACCGCGACATTCTAAAGGACGCGAGCCTGCGCATCGCGCCGGGAACCCGCGCCTGCCTCGCCGGCGCCAACGGCAGCGGCAAGTCCACGATGATGAAGATCATGGCCGGCGAGATTTCCGCGGATTCCGGCGAGCGCGCCCTGCAAAAGGGAGCGCGCGTTTCCTACCTGCCGCAGTCCGGCATCGTTCACAAGGGCGAACGCTTGCGCGACGAGGCGGAAAAGGCTTTCGCGGCGATGAAGGCGCTCGAGGCCGAGGCGCAGCAAATCGCGGCGCGGCTTTCCGACTCCAGCGAGGACGGCGGCGCGGTAAGCGCGCTCCTTCGCGATCACCAGGCCTTGCAGGAAAGGCTTGAGGATTCCGGCTACCATCGAAGGGAGGCGCGGATACAGAGCGTGCTTTTGGGCCTTGGATTTGGCTCCGGCGACCTCGACCGGGACGTGGGCGAGTTTTCCGGCGGCTGGCAGATGCGCATCGCGCTTGCCAAGGCCCTTCTGGAGCGCCCGGACATCCTGCTATTGGACGAGCCGACGAACTACCTCGACATCGAGGCGCGCGCCTGGCTTCAAAAGTGGCTGGAGAAATTCCCCGGCGGCTGCCTTCTGGTTTCCCACGACCGCTATTTTTTGGACGCGACCGTCAACGAGGTTTACGAGATTTTTCAGGGAACGCTGACGCGCTACGCCGGAAACTACAGCGCCTACGAGGTCGCGCGCCGCGCCGAGCTTGAAAGCCTGCTCAGGCGCCACGCCGAGCAGCAGGAGGAAATCGCCAAGACCGAGGCGCTGATCCGGCGCTTTCGCTACAAGGCCAGCAAGGCCGCCTTCGCGCAGGAGCTTGTCAAGCGCCTCGAAAAAATGGAACGGATCGAAATCCCGGAAAACCTGAAAAAAATCAGCATCGCCTTTCCCCCGCCGCCGCGCTCGCCCAGGGTCGCGCTTGAGATCGCCGGCCTGGGAAAAAGCTACGGCGCGCGCAAGGTTCTTTCCGCGCTCGATCTGAGCGTCGATTCCGGGGAACGGCTCGTCGTGGCGGGCGCGAACGGCGCCGGCAAGAGCACGCTTTTGCGCATACTGAGCGGCGCCGACCGGGACTTCCAGGGCAGCCTGAAGCTCGGCGCGGGGATCAGCGTGGGGTATTTTTCGCAGGACGCGGCCGAGGCGCTTTGCGGCGACGAGCAGGTTCTGGAATTTATGGAGGCGCGCGCCGGCTTCGACCAAATTCCCCGGCTGCGCGACATGCTCGGCGCTTTTCTGTTTCGCGGCGACGACGTGCACAAGCCGGTGCGCGTGCTTTCCGGCGGCGAGAAAAGCCGGCTGGCGCTTCTGGCCATGCTTTTGCGCCCGCTCAATCTTTTGATCCTGGACGAGCCGACGAACCACCTCGACCTGCATTCAAAGGACGTCCTTCTGGACGCGCTTTCGCGCTTCCAGGGGACGATACTCTTCGTCTCGCACGACCGCGCCTTTATGGAAGCGCTTTCCACCAAAACCCTGGAGCTGAGCGCCCGGGAATCAGGCGCGGCGCGCGCCCGGCTTTTTTACGGCAACTACGCCTACTACCTGGAAAAAATCTCCGCCGACGAGGGCGCGGGGGAACGCGCGCCGGAAGAATCGGCGCCAAAGGCGGCGCCAAAGGCTCAGGCTCAGGACAGCCGATCGCAGGGAAAGCAGGCCAAAAACGAGCTTCGCCGCCTTGAAAGGCTGGAAGCGCGCGCCATAGAGGAAATAGACGAGATCGAGGCGCGCAAGGCCGGCATCGAGGCCGAGCTTTCGCGAGCGGAGGTTTATTCCAACGGGGAAAAGGCCAAGGCCGCGAAAAAGGCCCTGGAGGACTGCGCCCTCGCGCTGGCCGAGAAGACCCGCGAATGGGAGGCTCTCTTGGCGCAGCTGGAAGCGGCGCGGCTGTAACGCCGGGCCGCTTCCAAGGCCCGGCGATTCGGGCCTTGGAAAAAAGCTTAGGAAAGGACTGATTAAATCCAATGAGGATTTAATCAGTCCTACTTAACCGCTTCTGCGCAGCGTCAGCGAGCAGAAGCTAGTGTTCCGGAATATTCGGTTTGCAAAATCGCAACGTTCGGTAATTCCTTGCCAGGCAAGGAATTACCTCAACCTGCAT
>WRAL01000308.1 GCA_009780285.1 Treponema sp. | reverse complement strand
GCGAATGGAGCGCCGGCCTTTGGCCCGCGCTCCATTCGCCACAGGCAAGGCAGGATTCCCGCGAAGGCGCCCGCCCTCCGCCGTGAGGCGGGGCCAACGCGCCTACGGCGCGTTGGCCTCGGAGTTTTAGGGCGGGCTAAAGCCCGCCCTAAAACTCCACGCATTAAGGCCCGCAACCTATAAGCAATAAAAAGCATCCGTAGCTTCCAACTAAAATCCTCTGGTGCCAGGCACCGGCCCTAGGTGCCTGGCGCCCGCCCTCAACTCCACGCATTAAGGCCCTGACAACTTAAAAACTTTTTGCAAGGCGCAAGGGCGCCTTGCAAAAAGTTTTTTTCTATAGAAGAGCGGCCTTTCCTGACAAAGATCTCACCGCGTATGCCCTCCTGCCGGGCCGCGCGCGGGCGCCGAGGCATTTGGAGCGCAGCGACATGCCGAGGACTCGCGCGCGGCACGGCAGGAGGGGGCGGGCCAACGCGCCTACGGCGCGTTGGCCTCGGAGTTTTGCTTCGCAAAACTCCACCCATGGTTGCCCAGATCAAAGGCCCTTGATCAAAAGGCCGCGGCGCCCTACAATGACGGAATGGAATCCGACGGCGCGCAGACGGGCCAGGCGCGCAGCTTCAAGCTGCATGACTTCGAAGGGCCCCTGGACCTGCTCCTGTACCTGATCCGCAAAAACGAGATCAATATTTACGACATCCCCATCGCGGACATCACCGAGCAGTACCTGGGCTACCTGCGCGAGGCCGAAAGCATGAACCTCGAGGACGTAAGCGAGTTCCACGCGATGGCGGCGATGCTTCTCCTTATAAAGTCGCGCACCCTCCTGCCGGCCGAGCTGGAGGACGACGGCGAGCTCTCCGATCCCCGGCGCGAGCTGGTCGAGCACCTCGTCGAATACCAAAAGTTCCGCAAGCTGTCCGATCTAATGGAAGAAAAAGAACGCGACGCCGAATGGACCGTCGAGCGGCGCAAGCTCCAGCGCAGCCTTCCCTTCGCCGACACCGATCTTTGGGAACAGGCCGACATCTGGAGCCTCATGAAAACCTTCGCCGCGCTGATGAAAAACCTGCCCGGCGAAAGAATCCTCGACATGTACGAGGAAGTAACCGTCAACGAAAAAGTCTCGCTCATGGCCGAATTTTTCGAGACCAAGGGCGAGTGCGCCTTTACCGACCTCGTCGTGCGCTCGAACTCGGTGATGGACATCGTCTGCGCCTTTTTGGCCGTGCTGGAAGCGGTAAAGGTTCGAATGGCCGTGGTCTTCCAGAACCGCATGTTCGGCGACATAATCATACGCCCGGCGCGGGCGCAGGAGGGCCAGGATGGAACTCCTGCTTGATTCGGACCTGAAAAAAGCCACCGCGCTCGTGGAGGCGATCCTTTTCATGGAAGCCGAGGCCATGGACGAGGCGGCGCTCTGCCGCGCATCCGGCCTTTCAAGGGAAACCGTCGAGGCGGCGCTCGCCGCCCTGGCCGAGCGCTACGGCGACGAGGCTTCCGGCCTGGAGCTTTCGCGCGTGGGCGGCGGCGCCAGCATAAGCCCCAAGCGCGAGCAGTGGGAAAGCCTTAAAGACCGCTACGGCAAAAAGAACGAAGGCAAAATCTCCCGCGCCGCCATGGAAACCCTGGCGATAATCGCCTATTCCCAGCCCATCACGCGCGCCGAAATCAAGGCCCTGCGCGGGGTCTCGCCCGACAACATGATCCACCTGCTGGAGGAAAAAGCCCTGATTCGCGAAACGGGAAAAAAGGACGCGCCCGGCCGGCCCGTCCAGTACGGCACGACGAAGGAATTCCTCAAGCATTTTCGCCTGGATTCCATCGCCGACCTGCCCAAGCTAAGCGAAAGCGACCTCGATCGCTTCGAGCTTGAAGGGGAGATGCGCGCATGAGGCTGCAATCCTACGTGTCTCGCTCCGGCGTGTCCTCGCGCCGCGCCGCCGAGGAAATAATCGTCTCCGGGCGGATAAAGGTAAACGGCGAGGAAGTGCGCGAAAAAGGCCATCGCCTTAACGAGGGCGACGTGGTGGAAATGGACGGCGCGCCGCTCAAGCCGGACGCGAAAAGAATCTACCTGGCCCTCAACAAGCCCCCCGGCTACATCTGCTCGGCCGCCGATCCTCAGGGCCGGCCGCTGGCGCTAAGCCTTCTGCCGGCCTCAGGCGAGCGCCTGTACAGCCTTGGCCGGCTGGACTTTATGTCCTGCGGCCTGATCTTTTTCACCAACGACGGGGATTTCGCCGCCAAGCTCGGCCATCCCGGTTTCGGCATGGAAAAGGAATACCTGGTGGAGGCCACCGGCCACATCGACGACGGGGTTCTTCGCGCCTTCGAGCGCGGCATCGAGATCGACGGCGAGCATTACGTCGCCCGCCGCGCCCTGCGGCACAATTCCCGCACCGCCCGCATCGTCCTGGTGGAAGGCAAGAACCGCGAGATTCGCCGCGTTTTTTCCCATTTTCACCTGCACCCCAGGAGCCTGCGCCGCGTTCGCATAGGCTGCGTCCGCCTCGGCGACCTTGCCGAAGGCTCCTCGCGCGAGCTTACGGCCGAGGAAGTGGCCGCGCTCCTGGAAGGCAAGAACGCGCTCTGGGCCGAGGGCGATCGCCGGCGGGAGGAGCGCGCAGAGCTGGAGCGCGAAAGGGCGGGGGGGGGCCAAGCCCCCCTCGCTCCAAAGCCTTCGGCTTTTCCGCTACCCCCCGTGCGGGGCGCTGCCCCGCAACGCCCCGCCTTCATTGGCAAACCTGATCTCCGTGAGGACTTATGAGTGAAATAGCAATCGAAGGCATCAACAAATCCTTCGGCAAAAACCACGTGATTCGGGACCTTTCCCTGGCCGTGGAATCCGGCGAGCTGATTTCGGTGGTGGGGCCTTCCGGCTGC
>WRAL01000307.1 GCA_009780285.1 Treponema sp. | reverse complement strand
TGAGTACTGTTCGTCGTGCAGAAGCTGTAATTGGTCCTCAGGCTTGCAGGTTGCGCCGTAATGGCAGAAGCGTGCTATCATTCCGCCGACTTTGCTCTGCGGAATCATTTCATGCGCCATTTTTACGGCGAAAGCGTTTGCGACAAACTGGTGATGCAGAGCCTGGTACACGGCCTGCTCGTTGTCCTGTTCCCGATCCTTAATCAGCGAAACGCCGTTGTAGGGATGGAAACGCCCGGCGTTGATCTCGTTGAAAGGAAGCCAGTAATCAACGATGTCGGCGTAGTTCTCAAACAGCGTTTTTGCAAAGCGAAGGTACAGGTCGATCAACTTGCGATTTTTCCACCCGCCGTATTTTGTAACAAGGTTTACCGGAATCGAGTAGTGCAGTATCGTTACAAAAAGTTTGATGCCGTGTTTTTTGCATTCCTCGAACACCGCGCGGTAGTACGCAAGCCCTTCGGCGTTTGCCGTCTCGTCGTCCCCGTTGGGGAAAATGCGCGCCCAGCTTACCGACAGCCGGTAAATCTTCATCCCCATTTCGGCAAACAGCGCAATGTCTTCCTTATAATGGGTGTACTGCTCGCTTCCCCAGCGGAATGGATAAACGCCTTTTTCGCGGCAGGCAAGCGCATCCTCGAACTTTGCGGACGTCATCTGCCTGTTTTTCCAGTCGATCTTCTGCTCTCGGGTCATTTGGGTGTTAGTCGGCCTGCATTCCTGCGTGTCAAGCCCTTTGCCGCCGACGTTCCACGATCCCTCAACCTGATGCGCCGACGTCGCGCCGCCCCACAAAAATCCTTTCGGAAAACCTTTCATGTTTCCTCCTCCGTTATTTGTTTTTGCCGAATTTTACGGCTTTTTTCTCGGCCTCAATCGCCTTGGAATCTTTTTCAATGCTTTCGTCGAAAGCAAAAATGTACGCCAGCGTCGCTGTCAGCGCAAACGCTATCGCAAAGCCTATAAGCATCGTCGGAATCGTGCCCGCATAAACAGGAAGGCTGATAATCGAGGGCATGGCGAACGACAGCGCCCTGCCGCCGAAGATAGCGATAAAGCCGCCGGAAACGCCGCCGCCTATGCAGAGCGCGATAAGCGGGCGCTTGAAGCGGAAGGCGACGCCGTACAAAGCCGGCTCGGTGATGCCGATAAACGCGGAGATAAACGCCGAAAACGTTGCGGAGCGGTTGGCTTTGTCCCTGGCTCGAAGGAAAACGCCAAAGCACATTCCCGCCGCGGACATGGTGGCGGCGGCGTTTACGGGGCCGATCATGTCATAGCCAAGCGTTGCAATGTTATTGATAAGAATAGGCGACAACGCCATGTGCATTCCGGCAAAAACCATGAAAGGCCGAAGCGCGCCGGCGATAATGCCGCCGAGCCAAGGCGCGACGTTAAACAGCCACTCAAAGCCGGTGCCAAGATACCGCCCGATCAAAAAGCCTATCGGCCCGATTATGATAATCGACCCGAAGCCCGCCACAACCAGCGTTACGATTGGCACGACCACGACACGCAGGTAGCTGATGCAGTGTTTGTGTATCCATGCGTAGAGGTAGCTTAAAAGCCAAACCGAAATAAGTATGGGCAGAACGGTGTTCGCGTATCTGACAAGCGTTACGTTCAAACCGAAAATGCTGATCGTGGTTCCGGCATTGGCGATGATCGAAGGGTACAGATAAATTCCGGCAACCGCCAGTGCCATGATTTCGTTCGTTTTGAACTTTTTCGCGGCCGACCACGCGACAAGAAAGGGCAGGAAGTAAAACACGCTGTCGCCGATCGCGTTAAGCAGCAGGGCAAGCCCCGGATAGTCGTTCAGGGAACCGTAGGTGGTTAAAAGCGTTATCGTTCCTTTGATGATGCCGGCTCCGGCGAAGGCCGGCACGATGGGCGCGAAAACCGAGCTGAACACGTCGAAAATGGCCGCCCCGATTTTTCTTTTTGCCTTTGGAGCGCTGTCAAGATTTTCTTCGAGGCCGTCCCGCTTTTCGATTTTCGCCTGCGCGCAAACCTCGGCGTAAACATAGGCGACTTCCTGCCCGATGATTACCTGTAACTGCCCGGCCTGCGTAACGCAGCCTAAAACCCCGGCAATTTTTTTAATGTCGTCCATCGGAACGCATTTATTCGCGCTTTTTAGATTAAAGCGCAGGCGCGTTACGCAGTGAACCAGGCTGTCGATATTCTCGCTGCCCCCGATTGCGGCAAGAACGCTCGCCGCGAGTTCTTTGTGATTGGTCATTTTTTCTCTCCTTTTGCCGTGGCAAAATCCCGTTTGTCACGGTTTGATTTTAGGGTAAACCGATCAGTCCAGCTTTTCCCCGTTGCTCGCGATCACGCCCTTGTACCAGAAAAAACTTTTCTTTCGAGAGCGCTCCAGTGTCCCGTTTCCCTCGTCGTCCCTGTCAACGTAAATGAAGCCGTAGCGCTTGGACATTTCGCCCGTGGACGCGCTTATGATGTCTATGCAGCCCCAGGGCGTGTAGCCCCAAAGCTCAACGCCGTCCTCCTCCACGGCGGCCTTCATGCTTTTTACGTGCTCGCGCAGGTAGTCTATCCTGTAGTCGTCGTTAATCTCGCCGTTGGCTTCCACCACGTCCTTCGCGCCAAGCCCGTTTTCCACGATGAAAAGCGGTTTTTGATAGCGATCGTACAATGAATTCAACACGATGCGAAGGCCCGTCGGATCGACTTGCCAGCCCCATTCCGAGGATTTCAGGTAGGGATTGAGAACCATCTCGCCAAAAATATTTACCAAAGGCTCGGCGCTTGCATGTTTTCCGCTAAGAACGGAGCTGGAAAAATAATAGCTGAACGCCACGAAGTCCACGGTATTTTCGCCGAGGATTTTTTCATCCTCGGCCGTCATTCCAATGTCGATCTTTTTGGA
>WRAL01000306.1 GCA_009780285.1 Treponema sp. | reverse complement strand
TGGACCGCAGGGGGCGCCGCCCCAGATTCCGCCCTACTCGCCGCTCGTGTTCGAAGTGGAACTAATCGCGATAGTTTCCGACGGGGAATAGGGGGCGCGAATGAAACGGTACATACTTGCGGCTTGCCTGGTGCTGGTCGCGCTTGACGTTCAGGCGCGCGGTATACGCGACGATCTCGACATGGCGGGGGATCAGGCAAGGACGAGCTACGCCTTCGGAATGACCGTGGGAATTGACCTGAAGGAAACCGGGCTTGGCCTGGACTTCGCCGCCTTCACCGAGGGCCTGATTGCCGCGATGGAGGGCGATCCCGACGCGCTCCGCATGGACAGGCAGGACGCGCTTGAACTCGTGCAGGCGGCATTCGAACGCGCCGCCGAAGGCCAGGCCGACAAGATTCACGTTCGCTCCAATGGCGACGCTTACAATCTGATTGCCGACAAAGGCTTCCGACCCAATTCTTTCGACGCTGTTCGGGATGACGACGCCGGTCAAAGCGTTGTCTTGAAAGGCGCCGGCATGAATTATCGTAAGGACGCTGTTCGGGGCGAATTCAAGCTCGGTAATTTCGTTTCCAAAAAACGCCAGCTCTCCCAGCCAGTGGAGGCCGGAGGGAATGACGACTTTGCCCGCCAGGCTGTTTTTGTAAAAGGCCCGGCTTCCTATAAAGCCAAGGGGTCCGGGAAGATCCACGGCTTCCAGGCCGTTGTTCGCAAAGGCGCGGTTTCCTATGGATTTTAGCTTGCCCGGAAGCGCAAGCGCTTTAAGTTTATTGTCGCGAAATGCGTCGTCGCCTATAAAGACAAGGCTTAGCGGAAGCTGAAGGCCTGTCATTCCCTTGTCGGCAAAGACGCCGCCGTGATCGATGTACTCCACGGGAACGTCTCCCATGAACGCCGGTATCGCCGCCTCGCTCGGCCCCGTATAGCCGGTAATCGACGCGCTTCCATAGTTCGGGCGCGCGTAGGAAAAAGTCATGCCTTCGGCGGCGTAGGAAAATTCCCTGGGCATTTCCGGCGCTTGGGGGACTATGCAGCCGGCCAGGGCGAGCGCCGCGAAAAGCGCCGGGATTAGTTTTTTGAAAGCGTTCATTGAATTCCTCCTGATAGCTGAGCTTTACTTGTAAGCGATTGTACGCAAAGCGCGGCGGCCTGTCAAAGGGCCGGCGAGAAATCCCACGCGTCGCTGTCCTCGCTCGCGCGCGAGTAGGTTCCGGCGCTCCGGTCGTTATCCGCGTAAGCCTCCTCGAAGCCATTGCCGAAGGGCGCTCCGGTAAAATTCACGCGCGCGCCTATGGTGACGCTTGTGATTGGATTGCCCGCGAAGGCGTTCGATCCAATTTCTTCGACTCTGCCTGGGATGACGACTTCGGTCAAAGCGTTGTCGCGAAAGGCGCCGGCATGAATTGTTTTTAGGACGCCGCCGGGGGCGAACGCAAGCTCGGTAATCCTGTTTCCGCTAAAGGCCATCTCGCCCAGCCAGTTCACGCGGGCCGGAATGGTGAGTTTGCCCGCCAGGGCGTTTTGGTAAAAGGCCCGGCTCCCGATAAAGGTAAGCGCGCCGGGAAGCTCCGCGCCTTCCAGCTCGTTGTTCGCGAAGGCGCGGTTGCCAATGGACCGTATCTTGCTTGGAAGCTCCAGCTTCTTTAGTTTATTGTCGCTAAACGAACTGTCGCCTATAAAGGTAAGGCTTTCCGGAAGCTGAAGGCTTGTCAGCCCCTTGCCGGCAAATGCGCCGCCGTGATCGATGTACCCGACCGGCAAGCCCTTAATCGACGAGGGCAACGTTACCTCGGGTATTCCCGAATAGCCAATGATCGACGCGCTTCCATCGTACACCTTTACGTAGGAAAAGGTCATGCCCCCGACGGCATAGGTCGGATGCAGGCCCTCCGGATCTTGAAAATAAACGCAGCCCGCCAGGGCGAGCGCCGCGAAAAGCGCCGGGATCAATAGCTTGCGATTCTTCATGGAGTCCTCCTTCGGCTGTGGCCGCGCCTTGATTTTAAGCCGGCGGCGTCGGGCCGTCAATCCGGAAGCGGGACGAAGGGGCGGAAATCAACATGCCCCTCCATGAATGGCGGGGCATGTACCCTCCGAGTACAATCAATTTTCGTAAATTACCATAGTTACACGGAGCAAATCCCCTCTGCCGCGCGCTAATGCTCGCTTTCCCTCCGTGTAACTCCGTGCCCTCCGTGGTTAAAAATCTTCGGGTTTTTGAAAATTGTTTTCCCTGAAGGCGCGGCCTACAGATGGCACCTCAGCTTGTGTCCGTCCGCGTCCGTCTTCACCGGCGGCGGCTCCGCGCGGCACCTGTCCATGGCCTTCGGGCAGCGGGGAGCGAAGGCGCAGCCGGCGGCGCTCTCGACGGAAACCGGCGGGCCGGAGGCCTGCAGCTTGCGGATGCTCGGCGCCTCGTGGCCCTCGGGCCTCGCGCCGGTGGCCGACGAGAACAATAGCTGCGTGTAGGGATGCCGGCCGTCCTTCCAGAGCGTGGCCGCCGGCCCTTCCTCCACGAGCTGCCCGGCGTACATCACGCCTATGCGGTCGCAGAAATAGCAGGCCACTTTCAGATCGTGCGCTATAAATAGAAAGGACATGGCGCGGTTCTCGCTCGTCCTTTTTTCGCGGATGTCGTGAAGGAGGTTAAGCACCTTGGACTGCACCGAGACGTCCAGCGCCGATACCACCTCGTCGCAGATAAGCAGATCCGGCTGGGGCAAAAGGCCCCGGGCGATCGATATGCGCTGCCTTTGGCCGCCGGAAAATTCCGAGGGCCGCTTGTCCAGGTCGGAATCGGAAAGCCCGACTTCCTCAAGCGCGGCGGCGGCCTTTTCCCGTAGCTCGTCCTTGCCGATCTTTACCCGCGAGGCTCCGCCCCTTGCCGACTCG
>WRAL01000305.1 GCA_009780285.1 Treponema sp. | reverse complement strand
GGGATATCCGTCAATGCGCGTTTCGGAATGCAGGCTTGCGCCGGTCGCCGGCTCCACGTTCCATTCCACGCGGCTGTGATCGAAGCCAATCTCCGGATGGCCTTGCCCGGCGACCCTTAGCGTAAAGCGAGTTTCGACATGCGGTTTGTGGGGGGTAACCAGGTCCTTGTTTATGGTTTCGGGGTACCCGGGCGCCAGGACTATTTCCGCCGTCGCGATCACCGGCTCAAGGATCTTTATCTCAGCGGATTCGAACCACTGTTCCTTGCTGTCCATGTTCGCCTTCGCCCTCACCCTGAATGTTCCATATCTTTCCCAATCAAAGCCGGGAGGAATCGTTACGAGGCCGGTATTGCCGTTTATCGTCGCCGGAGCCTCGGGGGAGCCGAAAGAGCCTTCCCCGTCGTGAAAGCTCCACGAATACATATAGCCCGTCGGATTGTCGCCGCCCGAGGGCATGTCTCCCTCAGGATCCCAGGCGATCGCCGCAATCGTGGATGAAAGCGCGCTTCCCCTGTGTATTTCCAGGTAGTCCGGATTTACCGTAAGGGAAGCCACGATGGAGCCGATGGGAGCGTCCACCGTTACCCTGGCCTCGTCAAAGAGGTATTGGCCCTGCGCGTCTTCCGTCAGCGCCGTCGCTCGAACAATTAGAATTTTTCCCACAAAGGCATCGTCCTTCGGTATCGTGAGCGCGCCGCCTGTCGCCGAAATCGCTATGCCCTTCAGATCCTCGGGCGCCGGATCGCTCTTGCCGTCGAACTCGGAAATGCTCCAGGTAACGGTTTGGTTCAGCTGGGGAAGAGCCTCCTCGCCCATGCGCCCCTCCACCACGACGCCAAAAGTTATTCCTTTGTTGACAGGAACCTTGGCTTCCTTCGGGCTTACTTTTACGCCCGTCACGACAGGCTTGGGCGGATTTTTGATGTCGATGACAAGAACGCCGAACTCGCTTTGCTCGCCGACCGTGGCCGTGGCCTTTATGGTAAGCCGGTCAAGCGGCTCATCCGCGCTGACGGTCAAAACGCCTCGCGCGCTTATGCTCGTTCCGTCGTGCCTGCCCGACTCGACTATGCTCCATGCGACGACCTCATCAAGCGAGGTAAGATTGCTTCCCTTGACTTTAGCTTCGTACACGCCGAATGAGCCGCGCTCGACAGTGTTCGTGTAATTTCCTTCCGGGATTACTTCCACGCTGTCAAGGATTTTATTCCCGGCTCCAACCACGTCTATTGCCAAAATTCCGTAAATCTCCGGCTCCGCGCTCGACGCGGCCTTTATCGTAATGGTCTTGCCCAGGTCAGCGGCGTCCGCCACGAAATCCGCGTAAGCGCTTTCCGTACGCGGCGTTATTGCGGTGTTGGGGCTAAGGCCATCCCCGTCCACGCTCCAGTCGAAAGTCCGCTGCGCGGAGTCAAGGTTTTCCCCGCTGGCCGTCGCCTTGAAAATAACGGTGACGCCGGCGTTTACCTCCAGGGAGGCTCCGTCGAATCGCTCAACGGTAATCGATGCGGCGGCCGGCTTGCCCAGGATTTTCACGTCCTTGTAGCCGACCTTGGCGCCGTCGGCGACGGACGTCGCCACCACGCGAATCACGCCCGGCGCCTGATCCGCGTGAACGGAAAGGTAGTTTTCATCGATAATGATAATGCAGGTTTCATCATGCGGCTCGATCGCGCCATCGACCTCGGACGGCGGCGTTTCCACGCTCCAGGTAACTTCCTGCGAGGGGCCGTTCCGCCCTGCTACAGTGGCCTTGTAAGCCGAGGTCACGGATCCTACGTCCGCTCCATCCGGCCCTTCCACTATTACGTCCGTAACGGTGGGGACGGTATTATTGCCGGGAGTCTGCGGGCCCGGACAGCCGGCCAAAATGGCCAGCGGCAAAAAACCAATCAAAAGTCTCGACAGGAACTTCATTCAAAACACCTCTTAAGTTGTATCAAAGGAACGCCAATGCGTTCCTACAAAGAACGCTTTTTACATAGCGAGGTTTTTTTGTTATCAACGTTTTTGACCAAGCTCGACCGCGGTTTCTCGCTCGGTTCTATGTCACACACTCTATAGAAGCGGCGCGAAGCTGTCAAGGGAGCATACGGAAAAAAGAAACAGACATGCTTTGGAAAGCGGCGAACTCCGAGGGCGCAACAACAGGCATTGCGTCATAGTAACGCATATATTGTGTTGCTATCCCTAAGCCGTTGCAAGCGAAGCAAAACAATCCACGGACAATGCGTCGTATCAATCTTTTTATGGATTGTTTCGCTTGCGCTCGGGATCGCCTGAAAATTTGCTTATTAACAAAAATTATTAACGGCGCCCAAACCGCGCTACCGGTAGGCGATGCCCAAAAGCCCGGCGACGGCCCGTTCCCGGCCGGGAACGCCGGAGTGAACGGGAACGTTGGCAAGGCGCGTTTGGCCGTCCGGGTGGCGCAGGGCCAGCGCGGTGGAGCCGCCGCCGTCAAAGTTGATCCCCTCGGCGGCGCCCAGCGCGCGAAGGAGCAGGGCCGTTTCAAGCTCGGTGGCGCCTTGGCTGCCGGGGCGACGGCCGTCTATAGCCAGAAGGTACAGGTAGCGCCCGCAGGCCGAGATGCCGGCGGCGCTTCGGGGGTGGCGCGCCTGAAGGCCCAGGACGCGAGCGACCGGCTCGCCGCCGGAAAGGAGCCGGTAAAAGCCGCCGACGGCGTTGGATATTTGCTCGAGGCGCTCGCCCTGGATCTCGGCCTGGCTTACAATTGCCGCGCCGCCATCGGCGAAAAAAACCAGCGCGTCGTAGCGGGCGCGCGGAGTCGAGAGCATCCGGCCGTCGGAAATCACCACGCCGACGTTCGCGCGCGGCTCGCCTTCACGATCCGAGGAAGGGTCGAAGGGCAGCGCGTTGATCGCGGCAAGAAGGCCGGCC
>WRAL01000304.1 GCA_009780285.1 Treponema sp. | reverse complement strand
GGGATTCCTGGAACGATTATGAAATGAGCGCTCTGCTTGAAAACGCAAACACAGGCGAGAGGCTATCGATCGCGATACGGCTGCGGGCCTTGAGCGATTTCGAGGGCGAGGAAATTCTTTTTGACGAGTTTGAGCTGAACGGCGTTCCGGTCGTCGTGAACAGGACTCTGGCGCCGGAGCTTCGACTTGGGGAGGCGGGCGCAAGGATGCGCGAGTCGGGCGCGGCGCTGCGCGGCAAGTCGGCAATCGTATTTGATCTGCGCGGGCATAGCGGCGGCGTGCTCGATCCTATGCTGGATTGGGTGCGCGCCCTTACTGGAAAAAGGCCGCTGGGCCGCGCCTTCGCGAGCTTTGGCCTTGCGTCAAGGACCAACGGCGGGTTCGTTGGCGGCGATCCGATCTGGACGGAAAGCGTTTTCTCTACGGCCTCGACGCAGCCCTTGCCCAATGAAAGCCTTATCGTCGTTCTTATGGACAACTACATCGCGTCGGCCGGAGAGCTTTTAGTGGGGCGCCTTCGCGAGCTTGAAAACGTTATTTTTGTCGGCGCAAACACGATGGGTGTTCTTCTTACGGCAGACCTCAAACGAACCGCCCTTCCGCTTAGCGGGATTCACGTAATTTACGGCGCCGAGCTAAACCTGCGCCCGGATTTTTCCCAGTTCGAGGGCGTGGGCTTCATGCCGGACTTATGGGTCCCGCCGGATCAAAGCCTGGAGCGCGTCCTGGCCTTTATCGAGCGCTACGGGCTACTGCGCGCCGCGCAGTAGCTCCGAAGTTTTACCCGCAACGAAAGCCGCTTCATTCGCGCTGGACAGGGATCAAAACTCCGTGTACCCCGTGCAACTCCGTGGTTAATTATTCATTAAAATTGAAGAATTTTAACTACGGAGGGAAAGCGCGCCTTAGCATCGCGGGGCCCATAAGGGGATTTGATCCGCGAAGCTCCGTGGCAATTCGCGAAAATCGATTTTCGTGGAGCCTCCTGCGCCCCGCTAGCCATTCCCCGCGAAAACGGGTACAATGGCTCAGATGGGCGGCCCCGGAAGGGCGCCGGGCCCTTATTCCTTTAGAAAGGTTCCTGAAATGGCAGAAGCAAAGGACGCGCAGATTCCCTCAGGGCGGGTAATTCCGGTCGCGATTGAAGACGAGGTAAAGACTGATTTTCTCAACTACGCGATGTCGGTCATCGTGGCCAGGGCGCTTCCGGACGCGCGCGACGGGCTAAAGCCGGTTCATCGGCGCCTCCTTTACGCCATGGACGAGCTGGGCCTCGCCCCCGGCGGCAAGCCGAAAAAAAGCGCCCGCATCGTCGGCGACACGATGGGCAAGTACCATCCGCACGGAAACCTGGCGCTTTACGACGCGCTGGTGCGCATGGCGCAGGATTTTTCCCTGCGCTACCCGCTGATCGCCGGACAGGGCAACTTCGGCTCGCTTGACGGCGATCCGCCGGCGGCCGACCGCTACACGGAGGCCAAGCTTTCCCGCGCCGGCAGCGAGATGCTCGCCGACCTTAAAAAAGAAACCGTGGACTTCGCGCCGAACTACGACGACTCGGATCTGGAGCCGACGGTGCTTCCCTCGGCCATTCCGAACCTGCTCGTCAACGGCTCCAGCGGAATCGCCGTGGGCATGGCTACGAACATGGCGCCGCACAACCTTGTCGAGATCTGCGACGCGGTCTGCGCCCAGATCGACGACCCGGACATTTCCATCGACGACCTTATGCGCCTGGTTCAAGGGCCGGACTTTCCCACCGGCGGGATGATAGTCGGCATTCGCGGCGTGCGCGAGGCATTTAGGACCGGGCGCGGAAAGATGCTGGTTCGCGGGAAGTTCAACGTGGAGACGACGAAGTCCGGCAAGGAAAAAATCATCTTTACCGAAATCCCCTACAACGTGAACAAGGCCGCGACGCTGGAAAAAATCGGCCAGCTTATGCGCGACAAGGTTATCGACGGTATCGCTCACGCCAACGACGAATCCGATCGCGAGGGGGTTCGCATCGTTATCGAGCTGAAAAAGGGCGCCATCGTTAAGGTCGTTCTCAATCAGCTTTTTTCCAACACGCAGCTTCAGACGACTTTCGCGACGATCAATATCGCGCTGGTCGGCGGCCGGCCGCAGTGCCTGAACCTAAAGGAGCTTGTCCACCATTTTATCGAGCATCGCGTCGACGTGGTCACGCGCAGGACTCAGCACGAGCTGCGCAAGGCCCGCGAGCGTGCGCATATATTGGAAGGCTTGGTAATCGCGCTTGCCAACATCGACGAGGTTATCGCCACGATAAAGGCGAGCCGCGACGTGGCGGACGCGAGGCTGCGGCTCCAGGCGCGCTTCTCGCTTTCCGAGGCGCAGTCCGAGGCCATCGTCGAGATGCGCCTTGGACGGCTTACAAGCCTTGAAATAGAAAAAATCGAGGCGGAGCTGGCCGATCTGCGGTCGAAGATCGCGTACTACGAATCCTTGCTTGGCGACGAGAAAAAACTTCGTGCCGTTATAAAGGATGAAACAAAAATTATCGCCGAAAAGTTCGGCGATAAACGGCGAACGGAAATAATCGCCGGCGAGGCTGAAAACATTAACATCGAGGACCTTATCAAAAAAGAGGAAATGATGGTTTTGATTTCTAACCTCGGATATGTCAAGCGTGTCCCTGTTTCGGCGTACAAGAATCAGGGCAGAGGAGGAAAAGGAATGCAAAGCGCAAAGCTTTCGGAGGACGATTTCGTGAAACAGGTTTTTGTGGCTTCCACTCACGATTTTGTCATGTTCATCACGAGCGCCGGCAAGGCGTATTGGATGAAGGCGCATGAGTTGCCGGAAGGGTCGAGGACGAGCAAGGGCGCGCACATTAAAAGCCTTTTGACCGTTTCGCCCAACGAGGACATCACGGCCGTGG
>WRAL01000303.1 GCA_009780285.1 Treponema sp. | reverse complement strand
TCCGGCCCGCGCAAGGCGGCCCAGAAGATCGTCGGTAAAATGAAGACCGGCGGTGGGCGCCGCCGCGGATCCCGGCGCCCTCGCGTAGACGGTTTGGTAGCGCCGCGCGTCTTCCGGCTCGTCCGAACGCTTTATGTAAGGGGGCAGGGGAACCCGGCCGTTCGCCTCCAGCCATTCGTCGTCAATTTCCCTGTCGAACTCAAGCAGGCGCGTTTCGCCGCCAAAGGCGCCGCTCTCGCCATCCTGCGCCGGAAGGACGCGCGCGCGGGCCGCTTCCTTGCCTTGCGGGTCGAAAAGGGCGTACTCGCTTCCCGGCCTGCGCCTTTTGGCCTTTTGGGCAAGCGCCTTCCAGACTCGCCCGGAATCCCCGGCCTTTTCCAGCAACAGGAATTCGGCGCGAGCGCCGGAGCGTAGGTCCGCGCCCGGAAGCCTGGCCTTTAAAACCTTGGAATTATTGAAGACCAATAGGGGCGGTCCTGCTTCCAAGGCGAATCTTGGCCCGCATAAAATTTCCGGCAAGTCCTCGACCATGCGATGCTCGCGGGCGCCGGATCTTTTGTCCAAAAGCAAAAGCCGGCTTTGCCCGCGCCTTTCCGTCGGGCGCTGCGCGATCAGATGTTCCGGAAGGTCAAAGTCAAAATCGTTTTTTCTCATGCGTCGATCAAAACAGAAAGCCGTTTCCGGCGTCCCCTTCCGGCGCGGCGAGGCCCAGGTGCCCGTAGGCCAGGGAAGTGGCCATCCTGCCGCGCGGGGTGCGCTGCAAAAGGCCGGCCTGAATCAAAAAAGGCTCGTAGTAATCCTCCAGCGTCTCCACCGACTCTCCGACGGAAATCGCCAGCGTTTCTGCGCCCACCGGCCCGCCGCGATAGCGCTCGATTATCATCTTTAGAATGTCGCGGTCCTGCCTTTCAAGTCCCAGCGAATCGATTTCCAGGCGCGCAAGGCCGGTCTTTACCACTTCCAGCGTTATGGGCGCGGAATCGGCGGCTTTGTCGGCCTGCCGCTTCGCGCTCTGGGCCGCGCAAAGCGCCGCGCTTTGCGCCGCGCTCTGCGCGAAGTCCCTCATCCGGCGCAGCAGGCGGTTTACCACTCGGGGCGTTCCGCGCGAGGATGCGGCCAAAAGCGCGCCGGCGTCGGGATTTATGCTCGCGCCTAAAAGCCCGGCGGAACGGCGGACTATCGCTTCCATGTCCTTTTGCTCGTAAAAGGAAAAACGGCAGGTGATCCCAAAGCGGCTGATCATCGGGCTTGAAACCATGCCGGCCTTCGTCGTCGCGCCCACCAGCGTGAAGGGCTGAACGGGAATGCGCAGGGCGCGCGCCATCGGCCCCTGCCCGACCATCCAGTCAAGCTCGAAGTCCTCCATCGCCGGGTAGAGGATCTCCTCGATCGCCGGCTTTAGCCGGTGGATTTCGTCGATAAAAAAAACGTCGCCTTTTTTCAGGTTGGTAAGAAGGCCCACGAGGTCCTTCGGCTTGTCCAAGGCCGGCGCCGAGGTCTGAGCGAAGCCGGCATCCAGCTCGCTTGCCACGACCTTGGCCAGCGTGGTCTTGCCAAGGCCCGGCGGGCCAATCAAAAAAAGGTGGTCGAGGCTTTCGCCGCGCTGCAGGGCGGCGCGAATAAAGACGCGCAGGTTGTCCTTCATCGCCTGTTGGCCCAGGAATTCGTCCAGCCTTTTGGGGCGCAGGGCGCGAATCGCCTCGTCCTTTTCGTCCTCGCCGGGAAGGGCCTCGGGGCGCGCGAGCCCGGTGACCGGATCGTCGGCGAATTCCTTGTCCGGCGCGCGCCTGGCGGCCGGGCCTCCTCGTTTTTGCGCCACGGCTTAGGCCCCCATCATCCGGCGCCGCCGGAAAGGCGCACTATCGCGGCCTTGAAAAGAAGCTTTTCCTTTTCGGCGCGAGAAAGGCCTTCGGGAAGGGCCGCTTCCGCTACGACAAGCGCGTCGGTGGCGGCGCGCTTGTCGTAGCCCATTTGCGAAAGCGCCTCGACCAAATCGGCGTGCGGCGACGATGCCGGCGAAGCGTCCTGGGCGCGAACCAGCTTGCCTTTTAGCGCGAGGAGCATTTTTTGTGCGGTCTTTTTTCCCAGGCCGGGGACTGCCTCAAGCCGCGCCAGGTCGCCGGATTCAAGCGCGCCTTCAAGCTCGGCCTGGCCTATGCCGCCCATGATTTTAAGCGCGCCTTTTGGCCCTATGCCGTCCACCTTCAAAAGCTCAAGAAAAGTGGCGCGCCGCGCCTCGCTTGAAAAGCCGAAAAGGCGCATTGCGTCCTCGCGGTGGTAAAGCCAGGTAAAAACCCGGCATTCGCCCTCGTCCGGAAGCTCGGCCATGTCGGTGGCCGGCATGGCGATTTCCCATTCCGCGCCGCCGGTCCAGAGAAACAGGGCCTCGTCGATTTTTCCCCCGACGAGGCCGCGAAGGCTGTTGAACATGCTAGCGTATATTGAGGAAAAAGCGCTCGATGAAGGAGATCCTTCCGCGCGCCGCCGTCAGATGGCCGCTTTGCGGAAACTCGCTTACCAGTCGGCGATAGTAGCTCAGCGCACGAAGCGTGTCCCGGCTTGGGCTGTCTGCCTCGAGGGACTGGCCGAAAAGCCACCAGGCCTCGTCGCTGCCGGAGGGATAAAGCTCGGCGAAAAGGCTCAGAAGCGTTATCGCGTCTTCCATCCTTCCGGCCTCGAATTCCGCGCGCGCCATGCGCAAAAGCTCGTAGGGCGGGAAAAAAGCGAGGTCGGGCGCGGCCTGAGCGAAGGAATCCGTCAAGGTATCCATCGTCTCCTGTGGAGACGCGGGCAGGGACGCGATTTCCGGAGGCGCGATCGCCGGCTGCCCAATCTCAGGGGCATCAGGCGTCGTCGCCAGCGACGACGACGAAGAAGGCTGCTGAACGCCGGCGGCCATCAATATGCGCGCCTGTTCC
>WRAL01000302.1 GCA_009780285.1 Treponema sp. | reverse complement strand
TCCCGCGAAAAAGAATGACGCAAAAAAGACCTCCGCGCCTGGGCTCAAGGGCGCAGCGCCGGCAGATCCCATTGGGCCGGGATTTTGGCCGGCATCCCGGTCCTGGAATTGACCAAGGCCCAGGTAACCCTCGCCGCCACGATCAGGGCCTCGCCCCGCCGTATTTCCTGCGCAAGGACGCCGCTCGCGGAGCCTTTTTTTACCGGCCAGGTCCAAAGCGTCAGAAGATCGTCGGTCAGGGCAGGGGCCTTGTAGTCGATCTCGATCCTGGCGATGTAAATCCCGTAGTCGGCCTTCGTCAGCGCCGGAAAATCGAAGTCTATGTCCCTAAGAAATTCATAGCGCGCGTACTCAAGGTAGTGAAGGTAGTTGGCGTTGTTCACGTGTCCGTAAATGTCGCATTCGTAGGAGCGCACGCGCAGCGAGCATTCGCATTTCATGCCTTATTCTAGCGCCGAGGGGTCGTCGCCGCAAGCGTCGTCGCTTGCGGCGACGACGCTTGCGGCGTTTATTCCGACTGGCCGATCGAGCCGATCTCGTCCAGCACGCGCGCCGCCTGCCTTAGCCGCTCGGCCATCTCCCCCAGGCCCTTCAGCGAAAGGGCCGGGCGCTTAGCGGCCAGCGCGTCCAGGTTGCTAATGGCGTCGCGCCCGTCCTCCGGCCTGTGCGTGGCGATGGATTCCAGGAGGCGCCCCGCCTTGGCCATGCAGTTGCCGGAACGCGCGATTATGCCCCTGGCCTCCTTGGAAGCCTCGTCCACGACAAACTGGGCTTTTTTCTTTTTCGCCGGCAGCGACTCCGCGTCGCGCCGCAAATGCGCCTGCCGGCTGCCGTACTCGCCCTCGGCGGACATCTTTTCGTCCAGGGCCGCGATCCGCTCGCAGGCGCGGGCCATCTCGCCGCCGGCCTCGACAAGAATGGCCCTGTCATCCTGCCTGATGAAATTCCCCTCTATCGCGATCTGCTCCAGCGGGACTCCGTAGCGTTCCTGAAAGCCCGAGACGAAATCCCTGAGAAAGGCCAGCGCGAACGCCTCCTTAAGCGGGAAGCCCTCCGCCCCCTCGCCGCCGAAGGCGTCGGCCGCGGCCGAGGAGTCGGCGGCGGCGTTGGCCAAAGGCTCCGGCTGACGGCCAAGCGCCGCCTGGACCGAAGCCATTGCCTCGACTCGCTTTTTTTTCTCGAAAAAGTCCGTCATGGAGCTTTCGATCTGCCGCTTCCAGTAATTCCTGTAAACCTGAAGCCAGTCCTCGCCGCCGCTTAGCTGCGCCGGAACGTAGCTCATGTTGCGCGTGGAGCAGCGTATGATCCTCGACAGCGGAACCTTTCTCGAAAAGGACTTCACGGTCTCAAGCGATCCGGCGGAGCGCCTGAGAAGGCTTTCCATTTCCGCTCCGGCGTCGAAGCCCGGCTCGCCGGCCCTGGTCTCAAGGTCGTAGACAAGAAGCGCCTCGAAGATCGTCGACACCGGAATGTCCCTCAGCGCAAAAAGCACGCGGTCCAGCGAGGCGAGAAACTCCCTTGCCGTCGAGTCGATCGGGCAGTAGCGGCCGCCCTTGGATTCCCTGAAGCAGCCTACGAACCTGTTGAACAGGAAGCAGGACAGCTCCCTGAAGCAGGCAAGGGCGCGCGCGCAGAGGTACATCGCCGCGCGCTTGGATTCCGGTATGGCCTGAAGAATGTCGTCCATATCGCGCAGCGCCGCCTGCTTAAGGGCCGCGAGATCCAGGGATTCCTGCGATTCCTCGGTCGCGTGAGCGTGGCAGGCGTTTTGCAGCGCCCTGTGCGCCTCGGGCATCTCTATCGACCCGACGACCGCGTAAAACGCGCCCCTGTCCTTGTTGATGCTCGTTTCAAGCACTCCGTAAAAGAAGCGGGCCGCGTCCCTAAGCCTGAGGAGATCGGCGTAGAATTTATTCCTTAGGCAGTTCTGCTTGAAGTCGAAATAGCCGGGGGAGTCGGCCTTTATTACCTTGGCGAGGGCGGTCACGCGCATGCCCTCGTAGGCCCGTTCGGCGGTTCTCCCGGAAAAAAGGCCCGCGATGCGGTAGAACAGGCGGGAAGCCCAGTGCAGATCGGCCAGCGCTCCCTTCGCCTCGGTCTTTTTCCGCTGGGAAACCCATCGCTCGGGAGGAATATCCGCCGAGGCCGGCGACTTCCTGCGAATTTCGCCCAGCATGCGCATCCTCTCGTCAACGCTCATCTGCGAAACAAGCCTGTCCAAAGTGTCGTTCGCGCCCATAACTTTCCAACCTCGCGACGGGGCGGGAAAAGCCTCCCCGCCCGGCCTTGCGTATTTGCTCCGGGAGCCTTCCGCAGGCCCCCGCGCGATCCTACGGATCGGCGAAGAAACGGCGGGGCCCGCGCCCGACCGCAAAAAATACCCAGGAACATATTGACACATTCCGGCGAAAATGTTAAGCTCTTCTCGAGGGCGGGCATCTGCCGAGAGGCAGATGCCAAAAGGCCTTTGCCGAAAGGCACTGCCTTCCGCCCAAAGCTTTCCCCGGTTGTGTAATGGTAGCACGGCAGATTCTGGTTCTGCTCGTGGGGGTTCAAATCCTCCCTGGGGAACGGACGACGCGGCTTAGGCCACGAGCGCGGGCGAAGCTCGCGAGCGCGGTTTACGCCACGGCGCGAGCGAAGCTCGCGAACGTGTCGCGCCATGCCCGCTTTCGCGGGCATGGCGCGACACGAGGCCCCTTCGTCTATCGGTTAGGACATGAGATTCTCAATCTTAAAAGAGGGGTTCGATTCCCCTAGGGGCTAACCAAAAAGGCCGCGCGCTCGGGAAACCGGGGGCGCGGCTTTTTTTCACTCGTTCCCGTAGCGGATCAGGGTGGTGACGGGGGTCGGGGCCAGGATTTCGGCGTAGTTAAGGAAAGGAAGGCCCACGACGCCGAACACTTCGGGGACCTCGGCGC
>WRAL01000301.1 GCA_009780285.1 Treponema sp. | reverse complement strand
GCTTCCGCCGGAGGAACCGCCGGCCGCGCGCGACTCGTCCCAGGGGTTGCGCACCGGGCCGAAGGCGCCGGTGTCGCTGGAGCTTCCCATCGAAAATTCGTCCATGTTGAGCTTGCCAAGGACGATCAGGCCGGCCGCCTCGATTTTCTCGACGACCTCGGCGCTGCGTTCCGGCGTTACCCCCTCGAGCATCCGGGAGGCGCAGGTCGTGGGCGCGCCCTTCGTCGCGATGTTGTCCTTGAGCGCGATGGGCACGCCGTCAAGGGGCGATGCCGGCGCGCCACGGTCTATCCTGGCCTGGGCCTCGGCGGCGCGCTTAAGCGCCTCCTCGCGGGTAAGGGCGAGAAAGGCGTTCACGCGGGCGCCGTTTTTGTCTATTCTGTCCAGGAAAAAGCGCGTCGCCTCGACCGCTCCGATTTTTCTTTGCCGTATCGCGGCGGCAAGCTCAAGCGCGGTCATCTCGGGCACGGGATTTCCTCGCGCGGGGCGCGCTCGCCGTCATCGCGGAGCGATTGATCGCACAGCGATTGATCGCACAGCGATTCCAGCATTCCAAGGGCCTCGTCAATCTCCGCCTCCATCCGCCGAGCCTCGCTCTCGTCAAGCGCGATGCGGGAGGCGTCTTCCATGCGCTTTATCAGCGCGCCGTCGACTCGCATTTCGTCATTATAGCGCGCCGTCGCTCCGGATGAAAGCGCCGCCTATCTGAAGAGAAGCGCCACGTAGACGCAGTACAGCGCCAAAAGGAGCGCGCCCTCCGGCCGGGAGATCTTGCCCTTGGAAAGGGGAAGCATGGCAAGGACGAGCAGCGTCGAAAAGCCCAAAAGCCAGGCCATGTCGCCGGCGAAAAGCGCGCGGTCGGCGACGACGATGGGCCGCGCGATCGCCGTGACGCCCAGAACGCCGCCTATGTTGAAAAGGTTCGAGCCGATGATATTGCCGATGGAAAGGTCGGCCTCCTTTCGCAGCGCCGCCACGAGCGAGGCGACAAGCTCCGGCGAGCTGGTGCCCAGCGCCACGATCGATACGGCGATGACGCGCTCGCTTACCCCCCAGCTCGCCGCCACGCCCCGCGCGCCCTCGACGAAGACGTCGGAGCCCAGGTACAGGCCGAAAAGCGCCGCGGCGGTAAGCGCCAGGGCCGCCGGCAGCCGCATCGTCGCCGGCTCCGGGTCGGCGCGGCCCTTTTTTTTCGCCCGCGCCACCGACCAAAGAGTGTAGGCCACGACGAAGGCGACGAACAGCGCCCCGGCCGGCCGGCCCACGCTGCCGGTAAGCCCGAAGGCGAAAAGAAGCGCGGTAAGGGCCAGCATGGCCGCGAGATCCAGGCCGATGGCCTTGTCCCGCGTCGGGATCGTCGCCACCAGCGCGACTATCGCGAGGATCGCGCCTATGTTGGCGATGTTGGAGCCGACGACGTTTCCCAGCGCGATGTCGTGCGCGCCGCGCGCGGCGGCCCCCAGGCTTATGAACATCTCCGGCGCCGAGGTTCCGTAGGCCACGACGGTAAGGCCGACGACGAAGGAGCTTACCCCGAAGCGCCGCGCGATCTGCACGCTGCCGGAGACCAGCCAGTTGCCGCAGACGACGAGCGCGGCGAGGCCGGCGACCAAAAAGGCGTAGGGAAGGGCCGGAGCCAGCGCGGTTCCGGCGGCAAGGCCGATAAGGGGATCGAGGTTCACGCGGCCATTGTACCGGCTTTTCCGCGAAAGAGGCTAGGGCGCCGGGGAGTTGGCCCTGGATCCTTCCGGCCGCCAGAAGGGAAGCCCGTCGAGCAGGGCCGCGCTTATGCGCCGATCTTTTCCGGAATGGCCGAGCTTCCTTCCGTGCCAGGCGTCCCCGTGCCAGTCGCTGCCCTCGGTGACGCAAAGGCCAAGGCTTTTTCCAAGCGCCTCGAGCCGACGGCAGGCGCCGGGCTTGGTCGCCGGGTGCCAGGCCTCCACGCCGCCCAGCCCCATTTCCCTCATCGCGCCGAGGATGGCGGCTAAGCGGCTCCAGGCCACTCGAAGCGTCGTTGGATGCGCCAGCACGGGGGCTCCGCCGGATTCCCGAATGAGCGCGGCGGCGAGGGCGAAGTCAAGGCCCTCCTTGGGCGCGTACAGGGGCATGCCCGGCGCGAGGAAGCGCTCGAAGGCCTGCTCCACGCCGCGCGCGATTCCCTTCTTGACGAGCAGGGCGGCGAAGTGCGGGCGCCCGACGGAGCCGCCGCCGGAAAGCGCGAGCACCTCGTCCCATTCGGCCTCGATTCCCAGCTCATGCATGCGATCGAGGATTTCCCCGTTGCGCCTCTGCCTGCGCGCGGCAAGCTCGGCGATCGCCGCGATAAAGGCCGGGCTTGGCGCATTTAGGCCAAGGCCCAAAAGGTGCATCTCCCCGCCCGGGCCTATGGCCGGCGTGGAAGGCGATCCTTTCCAGTTTATGTTGATCTCGATCCCCGGAATAAAGCCCATTCCTATGGCCCGCGCCTCGCGCGCCGCCTCCTGTAGCCCGCCAAGGGTGTCGTGATCCGTCAGCGCTATGGCGATAAGGCCCTTTTTGCAGGCCTCGGCGATAAGGGCCGCAGGGCTAAGGCTTCCGTCCGACGCGGTTGAATGGGTGTGCAAGTCTATCATCCGGCGCATCTTACCGCGCTTTGGGCGCCTTGGGCAACGCCGGCCGTTGAGCGACGGCCTTTGATCCCTGGCCCCTGCGCTCCCGCGCGGGGATTTTGGGCCAAAGGCTACCTTTAGGAAAAAACACCGCGGGGATTGGATGTGGGCCTGAACGTACAGCCCGGGTGCCAGGCACCAAGCCTCGGTGCCAGGCACCAAGCCGCAGTGCCAGGCACATTTGCGTCACCTGGGATTGGATGTGGGCCTGAACGTACAGCCCGGGTGCCAGGCACCAAGCCTCGGTGCCAGGCACCAAGCCGCAGTGCCAGGCACATTTGC
>WRAL01000300.1 GCA_009780285.1 Treponema sp. | reverse complement strand
GAGGCTCCCGCAGGGCGCCTCGCTTTCCGGCGTGTTCAGGGCGTGCCTCTTCGACACGGCAAAACTCGCGGAATTTCTGGATTTCTTTAGCGACCTGCGCAAATTAGATTGACGTGGGGGCGCGCCGGCGCCCCCTTTACCTTCGCGCCCGGATCGTGGTAGGCTGAATAATAGAAACTGCGGGCGGGGTGTGGAATAATCGACATGGAAACGAAACAAACGCAAATATCGCTGCCCTGGAAGGGCGGCAGGCTTGGCCTCATCGCCGCCGCCGGCGGGGACAGGCGGCTTAGCTTTGCCCTATGCTGCGCGACGACGCTGGGGATGATAGGGTTTTCCTTTTTGAATCCGCAGATCATCCGCCATACGATCGACTCCGTGCTTGGCTCGGCGCCACTTGCCGCGCCCGGCTTCGTTCTGGCCCTGGTCGAGCGCATAGGCGGCATCGACGTCCTGCGCGCGAACTTTTGGATCCCGGCGCTTTTCGTGCTTGTCGCGGCGCTGGCGTCCGGGCTTTGCAGCATGATACGGCGCTATTCCAGCGCGGAGATAGGCGAGACCATTGCCTGGCGGCTGCAAAATACCCTTTACTCACACGTCCAGACCCTTCCCTACGAATGGCACGTAAAAAGCCAGACCGGCGACATAATCCAGCGCTGCACTTCGGACATAGACCGCGTTCGCCGCTTTGTTCAGGATCAGCTTTTGGAGTTCATGCGCTCCGTATGCGTTTTTGGTTTTGCCGTGGCGATGATGTTTTACATGGATCCCTTCATGTCGCTTATGGCGCTGTGCCTTATTCCCTTTCTGTTTATTTTTTCCGTGGTTTATTTTAAGCGCATTAATAAGGAATTCGCCAACGCGGAAGTGGCGGAAAGCGAGATGCACACCGTCGCGCAGGAAAACTACACAGGAGTTCAGGTCGTGCGCGCCTTTGGCCGCGAGTCCCACGAGGTGGAACGCTTTTCCAAATCGACGCGCGGCCTTCGCGAGATATGGGTGCGCCTGGGAAAAATGCTCGGCACTTTTTGGGGTACCGGCGATTTTATTACCCTCGTTCAGCTTACGATCGTAGTCGGCGCCGGTATCCTGCGCAGCGTTTACGGCGAGCTTACCCCGGGAACCTTCCTGGCTTTTTACACCTACTGCAACTGGATGATCTGGCCGGTGCGCCAGCTTGGGCGCATACTTTCGGATTTTTCGCAGGTGCTTATCGCCGCCGGGCGCATCAAGGACATCCTGGCCGAGGAGCAGGAGTCCGACGCTCCTGAAGCGCTCGAGCCCGAAATCAAGGGCGAGATTTGTTTTGACAACGTTAGCTTTGGCTACAGGGAAGGCGAGACGGTACTGCGCGACGTTTCCTTCTCGCTTAAAAGCGGGCAGACGATGGCGATTCTCGGCGCCACTGGATCCGGAAAATCGACGCTTGTCCACCTTTTGCTCAGGCTTTACGACCTAAAGGAAGGCCAGGGCTCGATTACCATCGACGGTATCGACCTGCGCGAAATTTCCCGGCCGCGCATTCGAAGAAGCGTGGGGCTGTGCCTTCAGGAGCCTTTCCTTTTTTCAAAAACGATTCGCGAAAATCTTTGCATGGCCAATGCCGACCTCAGCCTGGAACAGCTTAAAGGCTTTGCCGAGGTCGCCAAGGTCAACGAGACGGTCGAGGGCCTTGTCGAAGGCTACGACACGATCATAGGCGAGCGCGGAGTCACCCTTTCCGGCGGCCAGAGGCAAAGGGTGGCGATCGCGCGAATGCTTGCCTGCATGTCCCCGATAATGATTTTCGACGACAGCCTTTCCGCCGTCGACAACGAGACTGACGCGAGCATACGCGCCGAGCTTGCGCTTCACGCCAAAAACGCGACGGTGATAATAATCTCGCACCGTATTTCAAGCCTGATGCAGGCGGACAAGATTCTGGTTTTGAAGGACGGCACGGTCGAGGATTTCGGCTCGCACGAGGAGCTTATAGGCAAGGAAGGCTCGTACAAGCGCATCTTCGAGTTGCAGCGCGGCGCGGATTAGCGGTTAGCGGTTAGTGGGGCGTTCGCGCCGTGCCCTGAGTCCGGCGCCGATCCGGTGCCGGCGGCGTGGCCGTAGCCTATGCCCGTGGCCGAAAGCGATCCGGATCCGGATCCGTGGCCGTATCCAAAGCTGTCGCCGCTTCCCGTTCCGTCGCCGTAGCCGCAGCCCAAATCGCCGCCGCCGGATCCGTCCATGTAGCCCGCGCCGGAAGCTCGCCCGCCTAAGGCTTCGCCGCCTCCAGCGGCGTTGTCAGAGTCCATGCGCTAGGCCTTCCAGATGGGAACCGAGGCGATGGATGCCCGCGCCCTTTCCGTGCAGTCCAAAATTTCCACGGCTTCCAGCACGGTGATTCTATCGACGGGCTCCGGGAATTTGCACTTTTCCGGCTTGGAAGTGCCGCTTTGCGCCAGTTGCGAAAGGGTGGCGGCGCCTTCCCAGTACCAAATGCGCCGCGCCTGCAAGATGGAGACTTCCTGTCCGTCCCGGCGCTCGACGTAGCCGGCAAAAACGCCGGCCGAGCTTGTCCTGACGATGCAGTATTTCATTCCGTTCATGAAAGAGATTCTAGCGCAGGCCCGGGGAAAAAGCCACGGGCCTGCGGGGCTGGCCGTATCTTATTGATCGAAGCGCCAAGGAATCGTTGGAGTTCGTGATTTTGCCGAGGGTGGCGGATCTCCAATGCGAGAAGCAGTCTCCCTTAAAAACCACGTTTCCTTGTCAAACGAGAGATACCTGCCTATGGTAGAATCCAAGGCGAATAAGCCCCGCGTAGGGGCCGTTCTTCCAACCGGTCGTGATATGGGAGCCTGTCCGATTTTTTGTGTAAATGAAAATATCATCTGAACGAAACTCGTTCATTGCCAAACTCAATGGCGAACTGGTTCAGCGCCTGCCCCCATTCCCGTATCGGCATCGTCCATTTACT
>WRAL01000299.1 GCA_009780285.1 Treponema sp. | reverse complement strand
GGGTCGTGCCCGAACATGGGAACGGACATGTCCATAAAGGCTTCGTGCTTGGGGACAAGGAAGCTGCCGGCGGTAAACTGAAGGCCGTTAAAAAGCATCTGGCCCAGGAGGTGCTCGTCGGCGGCAAGCGCCATGGCGCGGCGAAGGTGGACGTTGTTCATAGGCCTGTGCGCGTCGAAGACATTGCGGCCGGTGTCAAAGTCAAAATGCCCAAGCCGGAAAGCCATGTACGAATAGCCGCCTCCGGGCGATCCCATGTAAAAATAATTTGTAGGGTTTTGGAAATCCGCGAAGCGGTGCGTGGGAAAGCCAACGATGTCAAATTCGCCGGCTTCCAGCGCCAGCGGAATAAGCTCCGGCTCTATGCGCCGCACCACCATCTGCTCTATCTGCGGCCTTCCCCACACATAGTCGTCGTTCCTTTCCAAAAGGAAGGATTCGCCGGGCACATGGCTTACGTACTTGAACGGCCCCCAGCCAACGGGGTTTACCCGAACTTGGGGATGATTCGGCAGCTCGCTGACCGGCGTGCCCTCGAAAATATGGCGCGGCATGGGATAGGTCCAAACGCCCAGGTACAGAATGTCCGCCGAAAAATCGTCAAAGTACATCGTAAGCGCGCGATCGTTGTCGGAAAGCACAAGGCCGGAAATGGTATCGGCAAGCCCGTTGTGGTAGTCCATTATTCCGCGAATGTTTCTGTTGGCGCCGGAAAAGCGCACGCCGCCCGCGGCCGAATAGTCCGCATGCGCCATTACATGATAGGCATAGTAAAGGTCGCGCATGGTAAGCGGAACGCCGTCGTGCCAGCGAACATCCTCCTGCATGACAAACCGGAGCATTTTCGAGGGAACGTCGAACTCAAAGCGCGCGACGCCGTCGTTGCTAAACTGGTTAAACTCGTTCATCCCGACAAGGGTCGAGCTGGTTCCCAAGAGGGTAGCGACAATATTGTCGGCCGCCTCGGTCCAAAGAACCGCCGCGCCGATAAGGCCGATAAGCGGCGTTTCCTTCGCTATGCCGTATTGGAAAATCGACCCCGGCACATGAGCCTCGCCAGTGTCGATGCGAATGGGAAAGTGCGTCAGCACTTCGTTCATAACGTCGAGCGGGTGGCCATCCGCCACCACGATCCCTGTCCCAGGATCGTCCCCGGGACACGCGGCAAGAGCGAGGGCGGCAAGCGCGGCGGCAGATACTTTCAAAAATCTCTTCATTTTCTCGTCCTCCTGTCAGACTTTTCGTTTCTTCGCGTCGGCGGCGCGGTTAAGCGCCTGTCCGACAAAATTGATGCAAAGCATCAAGATAAAAATTAAAAGCGCCGCAGGCAGCCATTGCCAGGGGCGATTTTGCATAGTCGCGGGGTTGCGCGCGTAGGCGATAAGCGTGCCAAGGCTCGGAGTCCCCGGCGGCAGGCCAAAGCCCAAAAAGGTAAGGCCGGTTTCCAACCCCATGTTTCCGGCGAGCAGTATCGTAAGATAGCTCGAAATTATCGACACAAGATTCGGCAGAACCTCGCGGAAAATAATCATTATGTTCGGCGAGCCAAGCGTTTTCGACGCGGCCACGTAGTCCAGCGCGCCTTGTCGGAAGGTCATGATGCGCATCATCATGGCCATGCCCCCCCAGCCGCCGACAATTATCATTATAAGCGAAAAGCCCAAAACGTCCGGGTTAAACATTGTCCTAAAAAGCATTATCAGCATCAGATTGGGGATCATTCCCCAAAGCGCGATAACCCGCATCATCGCGAAGTCCACGAACTTGCCGTAATAGCCCATGACAAGGCCAAGGAACATGCCGATGCCGGAGCCGGCTATCGTTACGATGAACGAGATGTTAAGCGAATTGCGCGAGCTTAACACAAGCTGAGTAAGCATGTCGCGCCCCAGCGGATCGGTGCCCATGATATGGCGGGCGCTGGGAGCGCGGTTCATGTTGGACAGGTTGAGCCGTATGGCCTGCGCCTCGTCGATAAAAAACGCCCAAATATACACGGTCAGCACGAGCGCGACAAACAGCACAAGGCCGCAGAGCGCCAGCTTGTCGTGCCGCACTTCCTTCCACATTACTTTCCAATTGCTGGCTGTTTCCATAGGCCCCTCACTTTATCCTTATGCGCGGATCGACGATCATCGTGGTAATGTCGGCGAGAAGGCCGCCCACCACGCCGACCACGGCGTAAAACATGATAAGCGTGTTCGCAACCGGCCAGTCCCTCTGCGTCAGCGAGGTAATGAAAAGCTGCCCCATGCCGGGATACGAAAAAATCATCTCGATAAAAATGGAGCCGACAAGAATGGCGGCTATCGACGCGCCCATTCCTCCGGCCACCGGCAAAAGCGCGTTGCGCAGAATGTGGCGCGAGTAAACCCGGTTTTCGGGAACGCCCTTGCTGCGCGCCGTGGTTACAAAGTCCGAATTCTTTACGTCTATGATCTCATTGCGCAAAAAGTAGATGACGCTGACCACGCCAAGAAGCGCTCCGGTTACCGCCGGCAAAATCAAGTGCTCCAGGCGGCTCCAAAACGCGGCCGAGCCGCCCGCAAGCGACGCGTGTATGTTGATGCTCCCCATAACCGGGAACCAGCCCAGGCTGAAGCCGAAGGTAAAAAGCAAAAGCACCGCCAGAACTATCGTGGGCATGCTGAACGCAAGGAAGGTGTAGAACAGGATCGCCTTGTCCGCCAGGGTGCCGTCGCGCCGGCCGGCGATTATGCCAAGCGGAACGGCGATAAGATAGAGGAGAACCGTCATTAATATGGAAAGGCGCACGGTGTTCATAAGATTGTCGCCGATAACGGCGGTAACCGGGCGGTTGTGGCTTATGCTCCGTCCAAAATCGCCCTCGAAAAGAATGCCGCGCATCCAGCGCGCGTACTGCACGGGCCAGGGATCGTTAAGGCCCAGCGCCTGGCGCAGGTCGGCGAGCGCCGCAGCGTCGGTGTCCGGGCCGATAAGCCCGCGAATCGCGT
>WRAL01000298.1 GCA_009780285.1 Treponema sp. | reverse complement strand
CCTAGTGTTCCGGAATATTCGGTTTGCTAAATCGCAACGTTCGGTAATTCCTTGTCGGGCAAGGAATTACCTCAACCTGCATACCGTCATTTGAATATTCCAGAACACTAGTGTTCCGGAATATTCGGTTTGCTAAATCGCAACGTTCGGTAATTCCTTGTCGGGCAAGGAATTACCTCAACCTGCATACCGTCATTTGAATATTCCGGAACACTAGCCGCGCCTAAATGCCGGCTTGAAAAGTTACGCTCGGCGCTGTACAATTTTCGCATGAGAACAACTACTTTTATCGCCAAGAATTGGCATTCGCTTTGGGCCGCCGGCGCGGCGGCGATTTTTGTACTGGCCTCCTGCGCCGGCGCGCCTGGGGCCGGAATGGGCGGCGCCTTCTCCTCCGAGCCGGTGATCGTGGGCGCGGGGAGCGGCTGGGAGCTGGAGGGCATCCTTACCATGCCGGCAGGCGCGCGCGCGAGAGCGCAGGTTCCGGCCGTGGTGCTCGTGCATGGATCGGGGCCGGCGGACATGGACCTGACGATGAACCAGAGCAAGCCGTTTCTGGATATAGCGCAGTATCTTTCCGCGAATGGAATCGCCGCGCTCCGATACGACAAGCGCACCCACACGCACGGGGCGCGCTTTATCGAGGAACTTGGAGGCGGCGCGACGGTTTGGGAAGAGACCATCGAGGACGCGCTTCTTGCCGCCGCGATTCTGCGGGCGGATCCGCGCGTGGATTCGAACCGGGTTTTCCTTCTGGGCCTTAGCCTGGGCGGAATGCTGGCGCCGCGCATTCAGACCAGCGGCGGGGATTTCGCCGGGCTTATCCTCATGGCCGGATCGCCCAGACTTCTTACGGACATTTTGGTGGAACAATTTACCGCGAGCGTTGACGCGGCGATTGCGGCAGGCATTTCCGGGCCGGAGCTGACGATGGCCATCGCGCAGACCACCGCGATGACGGCCCATTTCGCCGAGATTCCGGGCCTTACGCGCGAGCAGGCAATGGCAACGCCATCGCTTGGCGTATATGCCTACTATTACTGGGATCTGATCATGAATCCTTTCGCCGACCACGCAATGCAGGTAAGAGCGCCCATGCTCGTCATGCAAGGCTCCCGCGACTTTCAGGTACTGGCCAACATCGATTTCGCGATCATCGCGGAGATTTTATCCGGGCGCGACAATGTTTCCTTCAAGCTTTACCAGGATCTTAACCATCTTTTCATGCCCTCAAGCGCGACCGACTTTAACGAGCACGGCATGGAAATAATGCTGTCAACAGGAAACGTGGATCCGCAGGTTCTGCGCGATATCGTCGACTGGATCCAGGCGCATTAGTCGGGACCCAAACAACGTACCCCGCCATAAAGGGCGGGGTATGTACCCTCCGAATACAATTAGTCGCCTTCGTTGATAAGCGCAATGATCTCGTGGATGAGAAACATGCGCTTGTCAAGTTCGGCGATCTTGTCGGCGCAGAGGACAAGCTCGGCGCGCAGGTGATCCGGCACGCGCTTGTCGTACTTGTACTTGGCCTTGTGTTCGAGCATGGCCCAAAAGTTCATCGCCTCGGTGCGGATTTGAAGCTCGACGGGAACGTTTTCAGTTCCGCCGGAATGAAAAACAGGCACTTCCATAATCAGGTGATAGCTTCGATAGCCGCTTGGCTTGGGCTTGGACACATAGTCCTTCTCATCTGTGATTGTGGTGTCGCTCATTCCGCGCAAAAGCCCGACCAGGTACAGAATGTCCTTGGAAAAAGGGCAGATTATGCGCACTCCGGCTACGTCCTTAAGAATGCCCCGCGCGCTTTCCGCCGTAAGATCCGCGCCGAGCCTGCGCAGCTTGCCGGCTATGCTGTCCGGCGTTTTGATCCTGGCTTGGATGCTTTCAATGGGGCAGGAGTCGCCGGAGGTCAAAAGGCCGTCGCGGATGATGCTTAGCCTGGTAAGCAGGGTTCGCTGCCCCCACTCGTAGACAAGGAGCATGCGCTCAAGCTTGGCAAGCTCTTCCGGGGAAAAGGCCGCGCGCGCCGCATCGGATCCGATCATGCGAGCGCCGCCACCGGAAGCTCCATCTCGAAGCGCGCGCCGCCGCCGGGCAGATTTTCCGCGCGCGCGCTTCCCCCGTGAAGCTGCGCCGCCGATCTGACGATGGAAAGGCCAATGCCGAAATTGCCGTCCGATCCTTTGCTGAATCGCTCGAAAAGGCGCGGCATCACTTCCGGCTCTATTCCGGAGCCGTCGTCGCAAACGCTAATCGTAACGCGCCCGGATCCGGCGCGGCAGCCAAGAATAATTTCCGACTTGGCGTAGCGAATCGCGTTGGAGATAAGATTGTCAATGGCCCTTGCGATAAGCTCCCTCGCGCATTCGCAGCGCGCGTCTTCGGCGGAGCGAGCAAAGTCGAAGGCGAACTTAAGGCCGCGCTTTTCGGCCATCGCCATTTGCCTTTCCGCGCAGGCGCGCAGCATTTCAGTAACGCTTGCGTTCGTGGCGCGATATCCCCTAGTGATATTGTCAATCTTTGAAACATAAAGCAAATCGGTTACCAGTTCCGAAAGCTTGTCGGTTTCGCGCAAGATTGTCTCGCTTGCGCCGCCCGGTTCCATAATCCCCACGGAAATCCCTTCGGCATAACATTTAATTGACATAAGCGGCGTTCGCAATTCATGCGAAACATTTTGGAAAAAAGTTTTTTGCGCGCTGTCATAAGCGCCAAGCTGTGTTACCGATTTATTAAGCGCCGTGTTAAGCTCGTCAAGCTCCTTGTCATTAAACTCAAAATCGTTCGCCGCGAAATTCCCCCCGCCAATTCCCAAGGCAAAGGAGCAAAGCTTTTCTATAGGCCGGGTGATCGAGTCCGAAAGAAAAAAAGTAACGATCGTCGCGACGGCGAAAATAATGCCAACAAGAACAACGAGGATAAGGTTGAAGGCAGTGGCAAGATTCGCTGAACTGGCCGTGTCAACGTATG
>WRAL01000297.1 GCA_009780285.1 Treponema sp. | reverse complement strand
GCTTGAGGTGCCGGAAGTCTACGACAAGACCGTCGAGATACATAAAATCGTGCGCGAGGCCGGAGCCAGGACCAAGCTGGCCGTCTATTCGAACCGCGACGACGTGGATCCTGTGGGCGCCTGCGTCGGGCAGAAGGGCGTGCGCATTCAGGCGGTGATCAAGGAGCTTGAGGGCGAAAAGATCGACATCCTCAAGTTCGACGCGGATCCCGTGCGCTTCGTCAAAAACGCGCTTTCGCCGGCCGAGGTCAGGGACGTGATCATCATAAGCGAAAAGTCGCGCAAGGCGCTGGCCGTGGTAAGCGACTCGGTTCTGTCGCTGGCCATTGGAAAGGCCGGGCTTAACGTGCGCCTCGCCAACAAGCTGACGGACTGGATGATAGACGTGAAAACCGAAAGCCAGTTCGCCGAGATGGACATCACCGCGGAATCCCGTCGCGCCGTTTCCGAGCTTTTCGCCGACGCCGAGGAAGAGGAAATATCGCGCATTGGCGAGCTTCAGGGCGTGGATCCCGGCGTCGCCAAGGCGCTTTTGGACAACGGCGTGGAATATATCGAGGACTTCCTGAATTTGGGCGACGAGGAGCTTTCCGCGATGGAAAATATTTCGCAGGCCCAGATCGAGGCCCTTCGCAGCCTTATCGCGGAATCCGTGGAGATTGTGGAAGGCGACGAGGAAGCCGAGGAGCGGGAGCCGGAAGAGGAAGCCGAGGACGGCGCGGAAGAGGTGGAATGCCCGGAATGCGGCGCGAAATTCGCCATCGACGACGAAGGCTATTCGGCCGGCGCCATTGTCTGTCCGAGCTGCGGCGCCGAGCTGGAGCTGAGCTACGAGAAAGACGACGAAGAAGAGGGACACGAGGAGTAAATGGCAGCGGAAACCGACAAAACCGAAAAGACCCAGGCTGAGCTGATTAAGCGTTCCCAGGCGGAATCCTCCGCGCAGGCCGGCGAAGCCAAGGCGAAGGCGCCGGGCGCGCCCGAGTCCGGCGAAAAGCGCAAGGTGATTCTGCGCGCGAAAAAGCCGGCGGCTCAGGGAGCGCCGGAAGCCAAGGCCAAAAAGCCGCAGCCGGTGGTTCGTTCCGCTCAGAAACCCGCGGCCGCGCCGCCTGAGGAGGCCAAAAGCGCGCCGCGCCCGCAGCCAGTCGAGCGGGATCGCTCTCGGGACGAAGTGTCCGCTTCCGGCGGGCGGGAAGCGGCCGCCCCAGGCGGGCAAGAAGCTGCCACTCCTGGCAGGCGAGAAGAAGCGTCCGCTTCCGGCAGGCGAGAAGCGGGCGCTCCCGGCGTTCAGGAGCCTGCCGCGTCGCGCGCGCAGGATCGGCCGGCAAGCGCCGAGCCTCCTCATGTCACTGAGGCTCAGGAACGGCCGCAATCGGAATCCGGCCAGCCGGACAAGGGCGGCCCCGAAGCTCCTCCTCAAGGCTATCCCTTTGCCCAGCGCCCGGCGGTAGTCGCCGGCCGAGTGGGCGGAAGATTTATGGGGCGCAAGCCCGACGAAAACAGGCCCCCGCATCAGGGCAGGCCGGGCGGATCGTCCGGCTTTCAGCAGCGCCCGCCGTATCAGGGCGGAAGGCCGCCCGGACCGCCCAGGCAGGGCTTTGGCGGACCGGGCTCCGGGCAGCAAGGCTCGCTGCCTACGGGCTTCGTTCCCAGGCAGAGCGGAGGCCCGCCCGGAAGAACCGGCTTTGTTCCCAGGCAGGGCCAGGGAGCGCCGGGCAGGCCCGGCTTCGTTCCGCGTCCGGGCTTTACGCCCAGGCCGGGAGGCCCGCCGGGAAGGCCGGGCTTCGCGCCTCGTCCCGGGGGGCCGGGGGGAAGGCCGGGCGCGGGTTCCGGCTCGACAACCGCGGTGCCGGAAAACAAGGGCGCAACCAAACGCAGCTTTAAGGCGAAAAAGCCGGCCTACACGCGAAAGGAAAAAGAGCTTGAGATGCAGGAAAAGCTCCTGCAGACCAAGAAAAAAATATCCCATGCCGCGAATTCCGTGCCCAAGTCCATCGAAATGATGGAAGCGATCTCGCTTTCCGAGCTGGCCAAAAAAATGAAGCTTAAAGCCTCGGAACTGATCCAGAAGCTCATGAAAATGGGCATGATGGTGACGATAAACCAGCAGATCGACGCGGACACCGCCACGATACTCGCCGCCGAATACGGCACGGACGTAAAAATCGTCAGCCTGTACGACGAGACCGTCATCGAGACCGAGGAGGACGACGAGGGGGATCTGCTGCCAAGGCCGCCGGTGGTTACCGTTATGGGCCACGTCGATCACGGAAAGACCAAGCTCCTGGACGCGATCCGCAAGGCCGACGTGGTGGCCGGCGAGTTCGGCGGGATCACCCAGCACATAGGCGCCTATATGGTAGACACGCCCAAGGGCAGCATCACCTTCCTTGACACGCCGGGCCACGAAGCCTTCACGAAAATGAGGGCGCGCGGCGCGCAGGTAACGGACATCGTGGTGCTTGTGGTCGCCGCCGACGACGGGGTTATGCCCCAGACCGTCGAGGCGATAAACCACGCCAAGGAAGCGAAGGTTCCCATCGTCGTCGCGATTAACAAGGTGGACAAGCCGGAAGCGAACCTCGACCGGGTAAAAAGCCAGCTTTCCGACCTCGGGCTTATGCCGGAGGAATGGGGCGGCAAGAATATCTTCGTGGAAATTTCGGCGCTGCAAAAAACCGGCATAGACAAGCTGATCGACGCGGTGCTTCTGGAGGCCGAGCTTGCCGACCTTAAGGCCAACTACAAGCGCGCCGCCGAGGGAAAGATACTCGAGTCGCGCGTGGAGACCGGGCGCGGAATCGTCGCCACGATAATGGTGGAAAAAGGCACGGTTGCCGTTGGCAATTCCTTCGTCGCCGGAATCTGGCCGGGCAAAGTCCGCGCCATCTTCAACGACAAGGGCGAAAAGCTCAAGCACGCCACGCCGTCCATGCCCGTGGAGATCCTCGGCTTTGAGGGAATTCCCAACGCCGGCGATCCCATTCAGGTCGTC
>WRAL01000296.1 GCA_009780285.1 Treponema sp. | reverse complement strand
GGGGCCTTGAGGCGAAGGGCCTTGGCGTTTCGCTTTTCGTAAAAAAAACAAACGCGGCCGCGCATAGGCTTTACAGCGGAATTGATTTTGAAGTTATCGGAAATTATCGCATCAATTATTATAGGGAGGGCTGGCAATGACGGTCGGAGTTGGCGCGCGTATTTTGCTCCTCGACGCGCATTGCGTGGTCGTGAACAAGCTGCCGGGCGAGGCCGTCGAAGGCGCGCGCGCCGGAATCGCTAGCCTGCCTGAAATGCTGGCCGAGGAAATCGCCCTGCGCGCGGGCGTTCCTTCCGCGCACGACGCGCTTGCCAAGCCGGAAGCGGCTCACAGGCTAGACGTGCCGGTTTCAGGCTGCGCGCTTTTTGCCCGCAGCTCAGGCGCGCTGCGCCTTTTTAACCAGGCCTTTAGCCAGGGCGAGATCGAAAAGCGCTATTGGGCTATTGTAGAGGCCGCTGGCCTGGAAGCGCAGGCGCGCGGCTTTGTCGAAAAGCTGCAAGGCGCGGCCAGGCAGCCAGTGGAGATTGCGCATTGGCTGCGCTTCGATTCGCGCTCGAATAAATCCTTCGCGCAGGACGAGCCAGGCGCGGCCTTGAAAAAGGCAGTGATGCGCTGCGCCTTCGTTGGCACAGGCCGCGATTATTTGTTTTTGGAAATAGAGCTTGTTACCGGCCGGCATCATCAAATACGGGCGCAGCTTGCGAGACTTGGCCTTAAAATAAAGGGAGACCTGAAATACGGCGCGCGGCGCAGCGAAAAAAACGGCGGGATACGCCTTCACGCGCGCGGGCTTTCCTTCGCCGATCCAAGCGGCACGCTAAAGCGCGGCGCGCAAGAGCGCGTGACGGTGAAGGCAGAGGCGCCGGCCGACGCTTTGTGGCTGGCGTTTGAGGACTGCGCTTCGCGGCGCGCCTACTCGTAGCGCAGCGCGTCTATGGGGTGCAGGCGGGCCAAAACCATCCGGCCATCTAACAGCTAATGCAACGCGCTTGCGGAGGAAACGAAAAGCTGGCATACTATTTGTAAAATGAAATAGACGCATGGTCTAAGGAGGCGCTCATGGAAAATGTAAAGTTAATCAGATTTGCAGTAAAAGCGTTGATACTTAACGGAAATAAGTTCTTGGCAATGCGTCGATCAGCGGAAAAATCGCCTAAATTTGAATTGCCCGGTGGCGGAATGGAGTTCGGGGAAACAGCGGAGGAAACGGTGATCCGCGAGGTTTTTGAAGAAACGGGCTTAACAGTAGCGCCCGTAAAGCTTGTAGATACATGGAATTATGTTACGCAGACGCTCCAAATTACAGGAATTATTTATTTGTGCGTCGCTGAAAACCCTAACAATGTAATTTTGTCTGCCGAACATGACCGCTACGAGTGGATGGATGCAAACGCTGAATCGTTTGAAAAAATTAACAGGCTTTTTAGGCCCCAAATGCTCAAATGGGATTGGAATGAGTTATTTGTAATGGCTGAACGAAAATAAGCATAATCTCACTTGCGCGCGTTTTCGTTGGCCGCCCTGCGCAGCGCGGCGAGAGCGGGGGAACTCCCCCGCCCTCGCCTCTATTCGTAGCGCAGCGCGTCTATGGGATACAGGCGCGCGGCCTTAAGCGCCGGGTAATAGCCGAAAATAACGCCCACGATCGCGGCGAAAAGCGCCGAGCCGGCGACCACGACCGGGCTTATCGCGCTGGGAACTCCCATTGACGAAAGAACGCTGCCGGCAAGAAAGGCGAGTCCGATTCCCAGCGCGCCTCCCATCAGGCTTAGGATTACGGCCTCGGACAAAAACTGAAAAAGAATGTCGCGCTTGCGCCCGCCCACGGCCATTCTAATGCCTATTTCGCGGGTGCGCTCGGTAACGGAAACAAGCATTATGTTCATGATTCCAATGCCGCCGACCAAAAGCGAAACGCCGGCTATCATCGCCAATAACGTTGTCAATGTCCTTGTCGTGGCGGATGCCATGTCGAGCATGTCCGCCTGGTTCATTATCGCGAAATCGGCGTTTGCGATATTCGTTATGCCGCGCGATTCGGCGAGGATAAGGCTCGCCTCGGTTTGCGCGTTGGTCATAAACTGCTGGCTCGCCACGCTCATAACGATGCTGTTAATGTTGCGCGAATTGCTGAGGCGCGTCATCGCCGTGTCAAGCGGAATTAAAACGATGTTGTCCGGATCCGCCCCTCCGGCCATTCCGCCGCGCGGCTCCAAAAGCCCAACCACGGTAAAATGTTCCCGTCCTATGCGAATCTGCTGGTACATCGCGTTTTCCGCCTGGCCAAAAAGCGTTTCCGCCGTCGTCTTGCCCAAAACGGCGACCCTGTTTCTAAGCTCCAGATCCTCGTAGTCGAAAAAAAGGCCCTCGCCGACGATAAAATTTCTTATCTCGCTAAACTCAGGCTCGACCCCCAAAACCTGAACCTGCGCGTTTCCAACAGGGCCGATTACCGTGGTGTTGGATGTGGTAACGCCGGAAACGGCGGCGAGAAAGCTCGACTCCTCGCGCAGTTTGTGAACGTCGTTGGGAGTAAATGAATTTTGCCGCATCATCATCATGTTACCCACGCGGTCCTGCCTGGGGCGCGGGGTGGCCTGCAAAAGATTCGTTCCCAGGGCGTTGATGTTTTGCTCGATCACGCGCCTGGATCCCTCGCCCAGCGCGACCATCACGATCACCGATCCCACGCCGATAATTATTCCCAGGGAAGTAAGAAGGCTGCGCATTCTGTTGCGAAAAATCGAGCGCAGGCAGCTTTGAAAAAGTTGCATAGGATTCATTGCGGGGCCTCCCCGGTCGGCGCGGCGCCGGCCAAAATCGAGTTTTCCGCTTTCCAGCGGGCGAGCTCTTCCTGCGCGTTTTTTACGTCGGGCACTTCCATGTCGGAAACAAGCCTTCCGTCGCGCAGGGTTATTATGCGATGGGTAAAGGCGGCGAACTCAGGCTCGTGGGTTACCATCACGATAGTCTTGCCGCGCCTGTTGAGATCCTGGAAAAG
>WRAL01000295.1 GCA_009780285.1 Treponema sp. | reverse complement strand
TCGTAAGGCAGTTCGGCGAGAATGTCCGTGAGGCGGCTGATCTGGGAGGTTTCCTTGGGCACGAAAATTTTTTCGACAAGGCCCGGATCGACTTCCTCGCCAGGCCGCGCGCTGAAGCCAATGCCCGTGCCCAGGACGATGACTTCCCGCTCGCCGTCCCTTGCAAGGATTATATTGTTATTGCACTTCTGTACTGCTACCATGCCATTACCTATTCGCCCAATGGTTTTTCTCTGGACCAAGGTAATGCCCGACGCCAGTCGGTAACACCCAATTGCCTAATTACACAACTACAATCGGAAATAGTCAATTGATTAAGTCAATTGACTATAGTTTACATCTCGCAATTTACATACTCGTTCATTGGTTTTAGCATATACCTGTTGTTGGCCAGCTTTTCTGTTGAGACATAACCCGGCGAACTGTTTATGAGCGCCGGAATGCGGTTTACCAGGTTGGCGCAAGTAAGTTCGACGGTGGCCGGGCGGTTGACGTTAATGGAAGTTTCCGGTTCGCCGAAAAATGTCCAATCGTTGCGATCAAATTCGCCTGGCGCATATACCTTGCCTATACATTCCGTTTCAAGGGTTATGCCCTCGGCGGTCTGGGTTGTCACAATTGCAGACATTCCTGTCGGCTCTCCAGCTTTAATAATTGCCCCCAAAGTATTGCTTTGCAGGTCGCTGTGGTGCGCAGATGGGATGCATTTCTGCGTCTGCGAAATTTGGGTAAGCCCCAACCTGCTGCAAAGCCAGCCATTCTGGTTCCACATATAGCTCGGCACGTACGCGCCGCTTTCCACAAGTTTTTTTTGCTGCTCCGAAGACAGGTCGTTGTAATTTCCTATTTCCTTTGCAAACTCGCCTTTGGAAAGCCCCGCTCCATGCCCTTTTGCAAGCGCTATGCCGTAATCTTCAACATTGTAGCTGCTAACGCCTTTGATTTTGGTAATTTTGTGCATGGAGCCGGCAAGCGTGTCAATCAAAACGCCCCAATACATATCGGGATAGCCGCTGCCGGCGAGGGTCACATTGTTCTTTATGGCAAGGCAATCGAGTTCTTCGGCAATGCCCGGAGATGAATTCCATGGATACAAAGATTCCTCGCAGGTAGAAATCGCATTTACGCCATTTTCTGCGCAAATTCTAAATGCATCCTTAATGTCGGCCATCGTGCTAAGGGTGGCAACTACGCACACATCGGGTTTAAGCTCTGCCATCATTTGCCCCGCTTTTTTGGCGTCAGAAACCACGATGCCTGTTTTGCCCTGCCCGATAATGTCGCCGATGTCTTTCCCGATAACGGCTGGGTTTGCATCAAAAGCGGCAACAATTTCAGCCCCCTTTTCCAACAGGTACCTCATAAGATAGACGCTCATTTTTCCGCAGCCATATTGCACGGCTTTCACTTTTCGATTCATCCCCTTGTCTCCTCTTGTAAAGCTTGCGGGCAAAAGCCATCTGCGCAACGTGCTGGGGGCGTGTCCGAGAAGCAGCCGGTTTCTTGGACAGCCCCACGGTTTTGTTCCCAAGGGCTTCACAAAAATTTGTTCGGCAACTAACCAGGTTGTCGAACAAGTTTATTATCGCGCTAGGGGCGAAAGCTGTCAAGAAAAAAATTCGGAAAAAGCATTTTTTTTTGTTTTAGGCGGGTAAAGTCAAATCGTATCCGCGACAAACGCGTGACTTTTCCATCAAACAGGGCACATGTACGCTGATTGCGGAAATTCGCAAAGAATGATAGCGTATGGAAAGGTTTGCGGAAAACGGCGCGTATCTTAGCCCTGCGCTAAAAAGTCGTCGCAAAACTTGTGCCATTTAAGCGCGTAGTCGTCGTCGTTTAAAATCCGCATGTCAGGAACGCCGTTGACCTGCCTGCGGACGGCCTCCTCCGCGAAGCGAAAGACAAGCCCGTCGTGGTCCTCGCGATAAACGTTGACGAAATCAAAGCCCAGATCAAGCGCGGCCCTCATCCTCGTGTGGCCGTCAAGCGAAATCGCCCTGCCCTCTCTCATGGCGATCGGTATGAAAATATCCTGCGGGCCCTTAATCCATGTCTTGCAACTTTTGAGCTTCGTTTCGCTTAGGTAAAACTGGCTTGGCTGAATGTCGGCGATTTTAAGCGGGTAAGGCTCGCGCGGCTTTCTCGTAGCGAGAACGGCGCCGGCCGCGTCCTTGATCGCGACGATGAAGCCGGAATAAAAAAGAAATTCATCGATCGCCCGCGATATGTATTTTTCCGAGTTGGCGCGAAGAGTCGCTTCCCGTCCGTTGATTACAAAAAAATATTTGCAGGCCCTGTCCTCGGAAAAAAAGCAGCAGGCCCCAAAGCGCAGCTCGTCCGCGGCAAAGAGATCCAAATCCTTTTCGTCGGCGCGAATAATCTTCACGGCGCGCGGCGCCTATAGGCCTTTTCCCTCCACTCGCCGGCAAGCAATCCGTAATCCATCCTGTCGTACCGGGTGCCCCGAAAATAGACGGCCTTCCGCGCGCGGCCTTCCAGAACGAAGCCCAGTTTTTCAAGGGATTTTTGCGCGGGAATATTTATCTCAAACGTATTCGCGGTTACGCGCTCCATTCCAATGTTCCAAAAACCGTAATCAAGAATCAGGGCCAGCGCTTCCTTGCCGTAGCCCTTGCAGCGATTTTCGATTTTGGCAATGTTCATTCCAAGGTCGCAGGAGCGGTTCTTGTCGTCGATGCCCTGCAAGGCAACGTCGCCTATAACCGTTCCATCGTTAAGGAAAATGCCAAGACGAACGTTCACGTTTTCCTTCAGCAATTTTTGTATTTCGTCGTGCCATGTATCCGAATCACCGATGGAACAGCCAAAAAGTATATCGCTTGCAGGATCGCCAAAGTCATACTCGCTGTCCTCATACAGTTTTTTGCAGTGCTGCCGTTCCAGCGCCGCGAGATACACGTTTTCGCCTTGCAATTTAAGCATTTACGTTTCCCCAAAAACAAAAAAGCCGCCCCGCGCCAAAACGCGCGGGGCGGCCTTATCTAGGCTG
>WRAL01000294.1 GCA_009780285.1 Treponema sp. | reverse complement strand
TTATCGCGAGGAACACGGTCAGGGAAATACCGACGGCTGTTAGCAAAAGCCCGGCGAGCAGACTAAACGAAAAAAGATCGAAGGTCGGGCGAGCGTACTGGCCGGCGCGGATCAGCAGGGTCCGCCGCCTGTGCCCCCAGAGAAGATAGAAAAAAACCACCACCGCCCCCATCGTGATGCCCACGATGGGAATCACCGCTATGATCACTTGGGCCGCGGCGGAAGATGCCGGATCCATGGAGCCTCCTTCCTATACTGGATTTTTCTATTATAGTGGTCCGGACGACTTGGCGCTAGTCAAGGAGAATGAGGTCCGTGAAAAAAAGGTCCTCGATCCGGCCCAGGCGAAGGAGCGCGTTGTACAGCGCGAGGATCTCGCTTTTCGCGAGGTCCTCGTTCATGACGGCGATTTGCTGCCTGGAAAGCCTCGAAAAATATTCCGTGGTTATCGCCTGGAATTCCCCGGCCCGCGTCGAAATCTCCTGCGAAAAGGCAGCGTCGCCCGAAGCGTAGGGAAAGCTAACCGAGAGAACCAGCGCCGCCGGGCTTTGGCCGGAAAGCGGGATCCGCAGCCTGCCGATGCCGGTGAAAACGCTGAAATGCCCGTCCAGCGCCCAATCGCCGCGGACCTCTTCGACAACGGCCGGCGCGCTTTCCCTCCCAAGCTGGAATAGCGGCTGCGCGTCGGGCGGGCGGGCGAGGGCGAACACGCTGCCGACGGAAATCACGGCGACGAGCGCGAGTACCAGCGCTATGGCGATGCGGTAAACAATCAGAATGGCCTTGGGGCGCGCTTGCCGCGCCGGCCCTATTTCTCGTTTCATTTGGACTTATTGTATTATCGGCGATTAGAGGGGAAAAAGCAAGCAGGCTGGGGCCTCGCGGCCTTTTGACTCTTAGACCTTCAATCCGTGGCTTTTGCTGGAAAGGCCGCTTTTCTATAGGAAAAACTTTTGGGCAAGGCGGCGCGCTTCAGCGCGCCGCCTTGCCCAAAAGTTTTAGGTTGCAGGGCCTTAATGCTCGAAGTTTAGATGCGGGCTTTAGCCCGCATCTAAACTCCACCCATGGTTGCCCAGATCAAAGGCCCTTGATCCCAAAGGCCGCGAGGCCCTAAATCGCTGCCGGATCTATCCTTTCCACATAGTACGACACGTTCTCGTTATCGCTGGTAAAGACAAAGCGATCCCCCTTCGCGCGGTTGATCATTGCCTTGCCAAACGGCGCCTGGTACGAAATAACGTGGTTCTCCGGGTCGGATTCCCAAGGCCCCAAAATCGTGTAGCTTTCGTTCTGGCCGCTGTTTTCGTTTTTCAGCGTAACCGCCGTGCCGAAGGAAACGCGCGAGGTGTCGATCATCAGCGCGTCGAAAATCTGCGCGCGATCGATTTCCTCCTTCAGCCTTTCAACTTGCGTGTTAAGCTGCGCCTGCTTTTCCTTTGCCGCGATGTACTCGGCGTTTTCCTTCAGGTCTCCAAGCTGGCGCGCGTCCTCTATCTCGCGCGAGTTCGCCGGCACCTCGACTTCCATAATACGCGCAAGCTGTTTTTGCTTTTCCTCGTACTTCGTCTTGGTAACGGTAAGCCCCTGCGAAACGCGCTTTTCCACGACCTCCAAAAATTTAAAGTCCGGATGCCTGTCCTGAATGCGGCTTCTAAGGCCGATCTTGTCCTGCTGATCCAAAGTCTTAAGATCGCTGATAAAAGAATAAATGCGCGTTATCGTGTCGATCTCGGCGCCGTCCACGAATTTGCCCAGAACGTCGTCCTTGAAAAGAATGCCGTAAACGCTGCGATTGATCTTTCGCGCCTCGGTGGTATCCTTTTGGTTTTCGATGTCCCGAAAAGTTATGTCCAAAAGATGAATCAAAACGATAATCTGGCGCTCGCGGGCCACGCCGGCGGCCTCGTACCAGCGCACGCGGTTTTCCGCCCGCGCGCGCGAGCGCAGTTCCGCGTCGCTGGGCTGATCGGCCGGAGCGCTCCCCAGCTTGGCCTTAGCCTCGGCATGCATCTTGTACAGCCAGACCACGGCCTCGCGCCGGTCCCTATAGCGCTCGAAGCAATCGGCCACCAGCGCCGAAAGTTTTTCCTCGTTGTCCTTTTCCAGCTCCTCGATGATGGACGGCTCCACGATGCGCGGGAAAAGCTGCGCGTAGATATCCGCCCAGCCGTAAGTGTTGCGAATCTGTTTGATAAGCTCTTTTTTAAGCTGGCCGTCCTTCAGGCTGTAGTACAGGCCGGGAATATCGGTAATTCCTTTAAACACCTCGTCGAAGCTCACGTTAAGAAAGGCCTGGAAGCCGGCGTTATTGTCGGCCATTTCCTTTATCTGCGCCGGGTATTTTCCCGAAAGCTCCTTGACAAGAAGGCAGGAAGCGATCGCGTGCTCGTTGGAAAGGTTCGTCGTTTTAAGGAAGGAACCAAAGTAGGAAAACATTTCGGCGAAATAGCCAAAATCGTCCTCGGAATAATTCTGGCCGGCAAAGCTGCGCAGAATTCCCACGCGGTGATAGAAGTTGCGCTCGGCCTTAAACTCGTTGTACAGCTTTTCCGAAAGGCTTATCGGATGCTCCCTTACCACGTAGACGTCGATATTGTCCTGGCTTACCCCAAAGCCGGGATCGCTTCGCAGGATTTCCTTGGCCTTGGAACTCCAGGACGTCCATTCCCGCTCGGAAAGAACGGCCGGGCAAAGCTCGGCCTTCATGCGCTTGAAATCGCAGGAATTGCCAAAGCTTTTGATAATCGTCCGCAGCGCCCAGGTTTTGTCCGCTTTTAGTTTTTCGACGAGCGCTTCTTTTTTCATCGTCGCGCGCAGCACCCAAATGTGATCCTTGGAAAGCGTCAGGAGCGCTTCCACGGCCATTTTAAGCGACATGGCATGGCCGCGCTTTTTCGAAAAATCTATGCTAATCTCATCGCCGGAAATTCCGGCTATGCGCCCCACGCCCCAGGTTCGGTGATACACGTAGTTCCCCTTGTCAAAGGCGATGTGCTTTTCGAAGGTGGCTATCGCCTCGTGGACGTTGCGCACGCTTCCCACAAGGTCGGAGAT
>WRAL01000293.1 GCA_009780285.1 Treponema sp. | reverse complement strand
GTTTTTTCCCCCCGGGGCGGGGGGGCCCCGAAAACCCCCCCTTTGGGTTTTTTCCCGGGAAAGGTTTACGAAATTTTGGGCGGGGGGGGGGGGGGGGGGGGGGGGCGGCGGCGGGGTTGTGGAAATGGAAGCGTTTTTGGAATCCGCTTCAAGGCCGGGAACGCCGGCGATGGTAAGGGTTATCTCCGTTACCGTTTGGCCGCTAATTTCCAGGGAATACTCGGTTTGGCTTGCTCTGGTTAGCCTTCCCTTCTGAACGCCATCGGCCGGCTCAAGCGTTATCGAGTCCCCGACTAGGTCAATCGGGCTGTCGAATAAAAGCCTTATTTTCGAGGTGGGGTTTCCCTCCGGAATCACGCGCCAGCCGACCGGATCCTGCCAGCGCGCCCAGAGCTCCATGTCTCCCGTGATCGGCCGATCCTTTTTAAAGCGGCTCTCGTCAGCGAGGTCCTTGCTTGTATGCCAGGATTCGAAGATGCGGCCCTCCAGGGTCGGATCCTTCGTCGTTATCGTCTCGCCTTTTTTCACCCTTTCCGGCGGGATTGGGATTACCTCGGCGTCCGGGACATTGATATGGAAGGCTACGGTGTATTCGACCGCCTTCTCCGCCCAGGCATCGGCGTCGTTATCGCAGCCCGCGAGAAGCCCAACCGCCGCGAGCGCAGCGACAATTCCTATGAATTTCAATGCGATTCTCATATAATCCTCCAAAAATTTAATTGGGCGAAAATAAAAGCCCCAGCACTGTTTTGTTATAGCCTCGTTTTAGCCGCACAGTACCGAATTGCTTACGTTTTATCAATGCCCCTTGTTCGAAGGTGTCAACGTCAAGTTTGAATCACCCCCTTTTCGCAGGGCGAACGCTCCTGCGGGCCTTGGCCTCGGAGCTTCGCTGCGCAAAACTCCACGCCTGATTGCCTTGGAATGAAGCCCGGCGGCTTTTCCTATCAAAGAGCGGCCTTTCCCTCCCAAGGCCCTCGGGCTAAAACCCGACGCGAATGCCCTCCGTTTGGCGGGCGCGCGGCGCCGAGGGCGGGCCAAAGCGCCTTTGGCGCTTTGGCCTCGGAGTTTTGCGTAGCAAAACTCCGAGCATGGTTGCCCGGAGATCAAAGCCCGACAACCTAAAACCGCTGGGCGCTGCCCGGCGGTTTTTCCTATCAAAGAGCGGCCTTTCCCTCCCAAAGCCCTCGGGCTAAAACCCGACGCGAATGCCCTGCGCTCCGCCGCGCGCGGGCGCAGAGGGCGGGCCAAAGCGCCTTTGGCGCTTTGGCCTCGGAGTTTACAGGCGGGCTAAAGCCCGCCTGTAAACTCCACACATGTTTGACATGACCGAGGTCCCGCGCGCGGCGGAACGCAGGGGGAGGGCCAACGCGCCGTAGGCGCGTTGGCCTCTGAGTTTTGCTTCGCAAAACTCCACGCCTGATTGCTCGGGATCAAAGGCCCCAGGACAAAAGGCCGCGTTGCCCCAGCCTGACATACTTTACATTTTTGTCATTTTCCGATAGGATTTCGAGCCATGGACGAAAGACACGTTTTATCGATACTCGAGGCCTTCGGCGGCTCGAACATCGCGGAGCTTGAGATTGCCGAGGGCAACTTCCGCATGATGCTGCGCAAGGACGTGGCCGTAAGTCGCGTCGTGCATGTGCATTCGGCGCAGGGCGCGGCGCCGGACAGGCCGGCTCTCGCGGCGATGGGGGCGGCGGCGTCCCACGACGTGGCCGGTTCCGTCGCTCAGCAGAAGCCCGCTCCTGCGCCCGCTCCGGTTCCGGCCGCGCGGCCGGCGCCGGAGGCTCCATCGATCCCGGCCGCCGAGCCGGCCGCCTCGGCGAGCGTCGGCGAGACCATCGACAGCCCGCTCGTCGGCACCTTTTACCTGGCGCCCACTCCGGACGCGCCGCCTTTCGTGAAGGCCGGCGACAGGGTAAAGGCTGGGGACAAAATCTGCATCCTCGAGGCGATGAAGATGATGAACAGCCTTGAGGCGGAATTCGACTGCGAGATCGTCGCGGTGCTTGCTTCCAGCGGCCAGCTGGTCGAGTACGGGCAGGCGCTCTTCGAAGTCAGGCGGGACTAGCCGCCGGTGCAGAGAAAGAAAGCCTTCCCCATCCGGCGCATGCTCGTGGCGAATCGCGGCGAGATAGCCGTGCGCGTCATACGCGCCTGCCGGGAAATAGGCATCGAGGCCGTGGCCGTCTATTCCGAGGCCGACGCGGACAGCCTTCACGTAAGGCTCGCCGACTCGGCGGTCTGCGTCGGCCCGGCGCCCTCGTCCAAAAGCTACCTTTTAATCGAAAACATTATCATGGCGGCGCAGCACATGGACTGCGACGCGATCCATCCCGGCGTGGGCTTCCTTTCCGAGAACGCCGCCTTCGCCAAGGCCGTTCGGGATCAGGACATTCTCTTTATCGGCCCGAGCCCCGAGGCCATCGATCTGCTGGGCGACAAGGTGCGCGCGAGGGAGACGGCCGAAAGGCACGGCCTTCCGGTAACGCCCGGAACCGGCGCGATAGCCGATCCCGCCGAGGCGCTTCGGGCGGCCGGCGCGCTGGGCTTTCCGCTTATCGTCAAGGCGGCCGCCGGCGGCGGGGGAAAGGGCATGCGCATAGCCCGATCTGAAGGGGAGCTTGTCGAGGGCCTGGCTATCGCCGGCCGCGAGGCCGAGGCGAACTTCGCCGACGGCACGGTCTTTATCGAGCGCTACCTCGAAAACCCGCGCCACGTCGAGCTGCAGGTGATAGCCGACGGAAACGGCGGCGTGGCGATCCTGGGCGAGCGGGACTGCACGGCGCAAAAGAACCACCAAAAGCTGGTCGAGGAAAGCCCCTCGCCCGGCGTCACGGCGCGCATGCGCGAGGCCATGTCCTCCGGGGCCGGCGCCATGTTCCGCGCGCTGGACTATCGGGGCGCCGGCACCATCGAGTTTCTCGCCAAGGGCGAGGAATTCTATTTTATGGAAGTGAACGCGCGCGTCCAGGTCGAGCATCCGGTCACCGAGTTCGTTACCGGCGTGGACATTATCCGCCAGCAGATTTTGGCCTGCGCGCTTGGCC
>WRAL01000292.1 GCA_009780285.1 Treponema sp. | reverse complement strand
CTCGTTGTAGTTTTCCACGGTGTCGACGAAGCCGCCGGTTTTTCTTACGATGGGCAGGGTTCCGTAGGCCAGCGAGTACATTTGGTTGAGGCCGCATGGCTCGTAGCGGCTTGGCATAAGGAAAAAGTCCGAGCCGGCCTCCACAAGGTGGCTGAGCTCCTCGCTGTAGCCTATGTGCGCGCTAAAGTTAGGCAGCCTGGAAGCAAGGCCGCGAACCTCGTGCTCGCACCAGGCGTCGCCGGATCCCACCACCGCCATCTGCATGTCCATGCTGGAGCATATTCCCCAGGCCGAGCCGTGGCCGGCGCCGAAGAGGTCGCCCACGCCTTTTTGGTCGGTAAGCCGCGTCACCATCCCGACCACCGGCACGGACGCGTCCTCCTCAAGCCCGAAATGCCTTTGCAGGGCGCGCTTGGCCTGGGCCTTGCCCCCCATGTCGCTTGGGCTGTAGGGCGCCGGGATAAGCTTGTCCTTGCGCGGGTTCCAGACCTTCGTGTCTATGCCGTTAAGGATGCCGGAATAGTCGGCCTCGCGGTAGCGCAGGGCGCTGTCCAGCCGGAAGCCGTACTGCGCCCGCTTGGTTTCCTCGGCGTAGTTCGGCGAGACGGTGTTCAGCTTGTCGGCGCAGTGTATGCCGGCCTTCAGAAAGTTCATCATATTCCAGTCGTCGAAGGCGGCCTTGTGAAACACGTCCCAGCCAAGGCCGGTGTAGTCGAAATTGTCCGAGCGGTAAACGCCCTGATAGCCAAGGTTGTGGATCGTAAGCAGGGAGCCTGAGTTCTCAAACTCGCCCGAGGAGCCGGGAACGCCGCGCTCGGCGAATTTCAGGTACACGGGGACGAGGGCGGCCATCCAGTCGTGCGCGTGAAGCAGGTCCGGATACCAAAGGAGCTTGCGGCAAAGCTGGAAGGCGGCGCGGCTGAAAAAGGTAAAGCGGCGCGGGTTGTCGATAAAGTCCGGATCGGCGGGCGTGCCGTAGATTCCGTCCCTGCCGAAGTAAATCTCGTGGTCCAGCAGGTACACGGGCACGGGATTTTTGGGGGGAGATCCGGGAAGCTCCGTGGCGAAAACCCCGCACCATTCCTCGCTGCCGCCCAGGGGAACGCCCAGCGCGCCGGGAAGCTGCTCCAGCTTTGTCCTGTCCACGGAGTAGTAGCGCGGAAGGACTATTCTTACGTCGTGATCCAGCTTCGCAAGCGCTATGGAAAGGGCCTAAACCATGTCCGCCAGCCCGCCGCTTTTCGCGAAGGGCACGGCCTCGCTGCATACCATTAAAATCTTCATTCTTCCCCCTTGTAGAGCGCCGGCGCCGGCCGCGTTCCGCAAGCCGGCGGATCCCGGAACGCGCCTAATAATATTGTAAACACAAGATCGGCCCAGGGCAAGTGTTTTCGTATCGCGCGGCCGCGAAGCCTTGCGCAAGGCCGCCCATCGTTCCATAATCGGGCATCGGCGCGCGAAAAGAGGCGCCGCGACGGAGGCGATTGTCAATGGACGCGAATAAAATAAAGGCCGGGATGACCGGCGAGGCGCGCGTGACGGTGAGCGAGGCCAACACCGCCAAGGCCATGGGAAGCGGAAGCCTGGAAGTGTTCGCCACGCCGGCGCTGCTTGCCCTTATGGAAAAGGCCGCCTGCGCTGCTATCTCAGGCGCGCTTGAAAGCGGGCAAAGCTCCGTAGGCTCTTTCGCAAGCCTGGATCACGTCGTGGCCAGCGTTCCAGGCGCGGAAGTGGTAGCCGTGGCGGAGGTCGTGGGGACGCATGGCCGCAGGGTTTCCTTTCATGTACGCGCGTATGACGGCGGGGGGGAAATAGGCCGAGGCATCCACGAGCGCGCCGTAGTGGACTCGGCGCGCTTCATGGAAAAATCCTCCTCTCGCTAAATGTCCTTGGAGCCAAGCTCCAGGATAAGCTCCACCTCGCCCTTGGAGATGTCCATCGAGCGCGCTATCTCCTCGATCGTCCAGCCTTGGCGCCTGAGCTTGTGGACGTTTTCCCTGTCCCGGGGCGGGGGGGCGCCGGCGTTCGAGGCGGCGGCCTTCGCCGCCTTGCCCGTCGTCTGAGCCTGCTTTAGGGTGGACCTTGTCAGCTTGAGCATGTCCTGCGCTTCCTTGTCCAGGCGCTGCAGGTCCGTGGCCAGCCGCGCGGCGCTTTCCCGCGCCTTGTTCATCTCCTCGATGCGATCCTCCAGCCACTTGATCGAATCGTCGAGGGTGGCGAGCTTTTCGGCCGCTTCGAGCGTTTTTTCGTTTTCGGCGGAAAGCGCGGCCACCGAGCCGCGCACGATCTCGACGTCGCTTTTCAAAATATCCACCGAGTCCTCAAGCCGCCGCGCGATCTGCTCGCTTTCCTGCATGACGCGGAAATTCCGGTCTATGCCTTCGGTGGCTTCCTGAAGCGCGTGGTTCTTCCGCTCCATTCGCTGGAATTTATCCTCGGCGTCCTTTATCACCTCGTCAAGCTGGCGCATTCGCAGCTGGACGTCCTGAATTTTGTCGTCGGAGCTTGAAACCTGGGCCAGCCTGTCCTCCACCGACTGCGAGGTCCGCAATATCCGGCCGAAATCCTCTTCCATCGAGTCTATCTTGCGCTTTTCCGCGGCGAAGCGCGCGATTCGCGAGCTTACGTCGTCCTCCAGGCGCCGCATTTCGGCGATCTGGCCCTCGAAGCGGCGCATTTCCGCGTCGATGCGCGCCATGCGCTCGGCGTTCTCGCCTATCTTTTCGTCGTTCTCGCCGATTTCCTTCCTGAGGACGTCCGCCCGCTCGAAAACCTTGGCCATGGACGCGCTTTCCCGGCGAATCTCCTCCATGCCGCTTTTGGCCTCGGCAAGGCTGCGCTCCAGCTGATCGACCAGGGCGCGCCGCGCCTCCTCGGCCTCGCGGATTTCCCGGCCGGCCCTTTCCTCGAAGGCGTCGGCGGCGTTCTTAAGGCCGCCCATGTCCGAGGCGATCCGCTCGCGCAGCTCGGCGAAGTCGGTCCTGATATCCTCGGTGGCCGTGGCCCACGCGTTTCGCCCGTTCTTTTCCGCATCGAGGGCCATTTCCTCCACGCGGGAGCTG
>WRAL01000291.1 GCA_009780285.1 Treponema sp. | reverse complement strand
GTTTACGGGCGCGGGAACGTTTATAATGGAATTGCACATGGAACTTTCCTTAAGTGGGTTTTGGGTGGAACGATTCTAGCGCGCGCGCCTCCGCCCCGCAAGCGGCGCGCGCATCTGCAAGACGGAAATCAATTTTGCCGGAAAATTAACCACGAAGGGAAGAAGGGAAGAGGCAAAGGAGCCTTGCGTCTTTTGCCCAGCTTTAGGCAAGTAATTTTGGCTCCAAGAACGTCATGGAAACCCTAGCCAAACACAAGAATCGAAACTCCGTGTAACTCCGTGTAACTCCGTGCCCTCCGTGGTTAAAATTCTTCGATTTGAATGGAGAATCAACCACGGAGGACACGGAGGAAGAGCACGGCCCACAAGGGCCCGCCTTGTCGCCGAGGCTTATTTGCGCTAGGCTGGCGACACGCGCCAAGGCGCCTGAATACCTGCATAAAGGAAAAACAATGGAAAAAAACTACGACCTTATCGTCCTGGGATCAGGCCCCGGCGGATACGTGGGCGCCATACGCGGCGCGCAGGCCGGCTTTTCAGTGGCCCTCGTCGAGGAGCGCGAGATAGGCGGAACCTGCCTTAACCGGGGCTGCATCCCCACGAAAACCCTCCTTCACATCTCCGGCCTGTACCGCGAGATGTCCGTCGAGGCCGCCGACCTGGGAATCCTCGCCAGGGGAATTTCGATAGACGCGGAAAAAGTCCTCGCACGCAAGAACGACACGATCGCGCGCCTGCGCGAAGGAATCGCCGGGCTGCTAAAGTCGAACAAAGTCGCCCTTTATTCCGGCAGCGCGAAAGTCGTCGCTCCGGGCCGAGCGCAGGTCGCCGGCGAGGAGCTCCTCGGCAAGCGCATCCTCGTCGCCTCAGGGGCGCGGCCCTTCGTCCCGGCCATTCCCGGCGCCGACCTTCACGGCGTGATCACAAGCGACGAGCTTTTGGCCAGCCCCATGGATCTTGTGGGCGAAAGGCCGGAAAGCCTCGTCATTATAGGCGGCGGCGTGATAGGCGTGGAAATGGCCTTCGTCTATTCCAACTTCGGAGCGAAGGTAACGATAATTGAGGCCGCCGATTCCATCCTCAACCTGTTGGATTCGGAAATAGGCCGAAGCATGGCGCAATCCCTAGGACAGCGCGGCGTCAAGATACACGCCGCCTGCGCCGTGCGGGAAATCGCCGAGGCGCAGGGCGGCCTTAGGGTTTCCTTTTCCGGCAAGGACGGCGAGGGGCACGCGGACGCGGCGCGGGTATTGATTTCCGTGGGCCGCCGGCCGAACGTCGCCGAGCTTTTCGCGCCGGGACTTTTGCCAGGCGACTCCGGAAGCGCGGGAATTACCGTCGACGAAAATTTCATGACCGGCGTTCCCGGCATTTACGCCGCCGGCGACTGCGTTTCCGGCGCGATACAGCTTGCGCACGTCGCGAGCGCCCAGGCCACAAACGCCGTGTGCCACATGGCCGGCGTCCCGGCCGAAGTCGATCTCGCCCTCGTCCCCAACTGCATCTACACAAACCCTGAAGTCGCCACGGTGGGAATCACCGAGCGCGAGGCGAAGGCGCGCGGGATCGAAGCGAAGGCCAGCAAGTACCTGATGACCGGGAACTCAAAGTCCGTGGTTGAAGGGCAAGGGCGCGGCTTTATCAAATTGGTTTTTGATAGCGAAAGCGAAAACGCGCGCCTTTTGGGAGCGCAGCTTATGTGCGCCCGCGCCACCGACATGATAGGCGAGATCGCGCTGGGGATTAAAACCGGCGCGACCGCCCGACAGCTTGCCTCGCTCGTGCATCCCCACCCGACCTTCAACGAAGGCATAGGCGAGGCGGCGGAAAACCTTTTTGGCAAGGCCGTTCACGTTCCGCCGAAAAACGGGGCGCGTTAAATGCGGCTATTGTACCACGTAACCGATTCCACCGATCCTTTCGACAACCTTGCCCTCGAGGAATTTCTTTTTTCCCGGCTCTCAGGCGATCAGGTGATTCTGTATCTTTGGCAGAACGAAAACACCGTCGTTATAGGCAGGAACCAAAACGCCTGGCGCGAATGCCGCCTGGACGTTTTCGCCGCGCAGAACGGCCGGCTCGTCCGCCGGCTCACCGGCGGCGGAGCGATGTACCAGGACATGGGCAACCAAAACTTTACGTTTTTCGCGCCGGCCGCCCTTTACGACGTGGAAAAACAGACCGAGGTTATCCGCCTGGCCGTAAAGTCCTTTGGCATCGAGACGCAGCGCAGCGGCCGGAACGACATTCTTGCCGACGGCAGAAAGTTTTCCGGCAACGCCTACCATGCGGCAAAGGAAAAGTCCTTTCACCACGGCACAATCCTTATTTCCTCGGATCTCGGCCGGCTTTCCGGCTTTCTTACCCCCTCGCCTGAAAAGATTCAGTCCAAGGGAGTGCAAAGCGTCGCGAGCCGGGTGGTAAACCTGCGCGATCTCTGCCCCGAACTTACGCCGCAGGCCATTCGCGCCGCGCTCCTTCGCGCCTTTGCCGAAGTTTACGGCGAGGAGCCGCAGCCCTTTGATCGCGAGCTTTTCGATACAGGCGAGATCGCAAGGCTCCGGGAACGCTATGCCGACGACGACTGGCGAATTGGCCGCCTTTCCCGGTTCGACTACAATGCGCGCCGCCGCTTTTCCTTCGGCGAGCTTGAGTTCGATTTTTCCGTGGAAAACGGCCGGGTCTCAAAGGCCGCCGTCCACTCCGACGCCTTGGACGCGGCCTGGGTTCTGGAAATGGAGCGCGGCCTTTTAGGCGCGGCCTTTACCGCCGAGGCATTGGCGCAGGCGATCCCGGCCGGAAACGGCAGGGACGAGACGGCCGAGTTTTTTCTGCGGGAGTTTAGGGGTTAGGGCACGAAAAGAGGCAAGCGGCATGAGATTGCCGAAATTTCGCGCGTACTGCTATCCTTGACAAACTCATGGAAAGATGGTAGTCTTTTGCTCATGAGCGGAACGCTGGCGAACAAAGAAAATTTTCCCGCAATCGGCAATCGGCAATCGGCAATCGGCAATCGGCAATCGGCAATCGGCAATCGGCAATCGGCAATCGGCAATCGGCAATC
>WRAL01000290.1 GCA_009780285.1 Treponema sp. | reverse complement strand
GGCAAAACCGGCGCCGCGCAATTCCTTGTAGAGATCGGGATTCGCGCTGTCAAGCGAGACGATCCACGAAAGCGCCGAGGGAAAAGCGGCGCGGCGCTTGGGCGCGGCGGCGGCGATGCGCGCGATCTCCTCTAGCTCCTCGGCGCGCCATCCAATACCCGAGGTTTCAACGACAAGCGAAATCTCCGGGCGGGAAAGCGCGGCGCGGAAAAGCTCGACCTTTTGCGGATGCAGCGCGACCTCGCCCCAGAGCGAAAAGCCGACAACGGCGTCGCCTGAAAAGTCAATGATTTTATCAAGAAGTTCCTCGAAGCGCCGCGCTTCCATAAAATCGCGCCTTTCGGTGTTGGGCTTCCCGCCGGAATCGCCGGCCTTGGGCCAAGGGCAGTAAATGCAGGCCTGGGGACAGCCGCCGAAAACCTGCACAGGATAAAAGGCCGGCAGCCCGCGCAGCGAAACCCGGCGCTCGGCAATGGCGCGTTCGACAAAGGCCGCGTCCGGCACGCCGGCCGCGCCCTGCGCGATCGCTTCCTGCGCGAAGCGGCGCAGCAAAAGAAGGTTGCGTTTTGAATCGGCGCAAAGGGCAAGGCGATGGCCGCGCAGGTCCACGGAGGAAATCTCGGTTTCTATGTCAAAGGCGTTAATGTCTTTTTGAATGGTAGAAAAAATAGCGTCCCGGCCGACCGGCCCGCCGTCAGCGTCCCCCAAAAGCCCGGCCAAAATCGCCGCCGCGCTTGGCAAAAGAATTTCCGGGCCAAGTCCGTAGGGCCAGCCGTCGCAGTAGGAATATTCGGCGCCGTAGCGAAGGTGCCTTTGGGCAAGCCGGTCGGCCAGCGCCGGGTCAAGAAAGGGGCAGTCCGCCCAGGCGAAATAGCAAAGGTCGAAGCCCCGGGCCCGCTCCGCCACGGCCTCCAAAAGCGCCTTTACCGTCCAAGGCTCATCGCGCCGCACAATTTCGGCATTGAGATCGGCGCCGTCGAAGCCGGGCCCGGCGAGTATCGCCGCGCGGGAAACGCCGGGAAAGGCCCGCGCCCGCTCAACGGCGAGGCTCAGGCTGCTTTTTCCGCCCAAGCGCGGCTGGCCGCTTAAAAGCGGCTGGGAGGCTTCGGCGGATAAATTTCCGGCGTACAGGACGAGGAGAGCGTTCATACTTCCTATAATATCGGCATTGTCGGCCGGCATTTGAGCCGCGAAGAACGGCTTTTATCCCTCGGCGCCGTAATCCGGCGCGGCCTCCGCCGCGAGCGCCTCGCCGGAGGCGCCCTGCCTCGCGCGGCCCTTGCCGGCCAGCCGTCGCGTCTCGGCCTTTCTGTCATCGATGGCAAGCCGGGCCGCCGCCCGCGCCGCCTTCGCCGCGGAAAGCGGAACGCCGGCGAGCCGGGCAAGCTCGGCCGGCTCGCTTCTCGCTACGGCGGCTATGTCGCCGCAGGCCCTCATTATGGCGGCGGCGCGCGCCTTGCCAATGCCGCCCACCGATTCCAGGGCGGAAAACGCAAGGCCCTTGGAACGCAGCTTTTGGTTAAGGCCAGTGGCGAAGCGGTGCGCCTCGTCGCGCGCGTGCTGAAGGACGCGAAGCGCCTCGGAACTGCGCGACAAAACGACCGGCTCGCGCGCGCCGGGAAGCCAAAGCTCCTCGTTGCGCTTGGCCAGGCCAACGACGGCGCAGGCAACGCCCAGCGCCTCAAGCGCGCCCTTAGCCGCGCCGACCTGCCCGATGCCGCCGTCGATAAGGATAAGATCCGGAAGCTCGGCGCCCTCGCGAACAAGGCGGGAATAGCGCCTTTGCGCGGCCTCGCGCATGGACTCGAAGTCGTCGACGATGCCGACGACGCGCCTAAGGCGAAAATGCCGGTAATTTTTTTTGTCGGGAATTCCGTCCTTGAACGAGACAAGCGAGGCCACCGGATGCCGGCCGTCAAGCTGGGCAATGTCGAAGGCCTCTATGCGCCGGGGCAGAACGGAAAGGCCCAGCGCGCGGGCAAGCTCCTCCAGCGCCGGGCCGGCGCCGCGTTCCTTCAGGCGCAGGCGAAGATCCTCAAGCGCGTTCTGCCGCGCCATCGCGAGGATCGCCTCGTGGCGCTTTTCGTCGGCGCGGGGGAATTCCGGCTCGAAGCCGAAATTTTCGGCGAACCAGTTCTTCATGTTTTGAGTGATGCTATCCCCCCCCGGGGGGGGCTCTTCCATTCCGGCCGTTTCACCGGCGGCGCTTAAAGGCTGCGCGTAAATTTTCGCCGGCGGCCTTCGCGCCGGATCGTAGTAGGACGCGATAAAATGCTCCAGCGAGGCGCCTTCCTCGGCGGCGGAGCGCGCGCGAAAAAGCTCGCGGCCGGTCATCTTGCCGCCGCGCATGGAAAAAACGGTGAAGGTTGTCAGCACGCCCTGCGATGCCCAGGCGATATAGTCCCTGCCCTCCCCGTCGAAATCGACCACCGCGCTTTCCTCGCCGGCCAGATCGCGAATCGCGCGGATCGCGTCGCGCAGGCGCGCGGCAAGCTCGAAGCGCGTCTCGCGCGCAGCCTCGGCCATCCTTTCGCCAAGCTCGGCCAAAAGCGCCTCGTCCTCGCCGGAAAGAAGGCGCCGCACGCGCTCCACGTCCAGCGCGTATTCCTCGGCGCCGATTTTCCCGGCGACGCAGGGCGCCTTGCAGCGGTCGATATGGTAGTACATGCAGGGCTGGGCGCGCTTTCGCAGAATCCGGCACTTGCGCAGGGGAAAAATCCTTTCGATAAGGTCGAGCATCGCGTCGACTTTTTTCAGCTCGGGAAAGGGGCCGAAATACTGGCTGCCGTCCTCGATTATGCGGCGCGTGCGAAAAACCCGGGGGAAATCCTCGCGCGTGATCCGAATCGCCGGGTAGCTTTTGCCGTCCTTGAGGTTGATGTTGTAGCGCGGCGAGTGCTGCTTGATAAGGGTGTTCTCGAGCAGCAGCGCCTCGTACTCGGTCGTGACGACGATGGTCTCGATGGAGGCCGCCCGCCTGACCAGGGTCGCCGTTTTGGGATCCTTGCCCGAGGCGAAATACGAGGCGAGCCGGTCGCGCAAGGACTTAGCCTTGCCGACGTAGATTATCCGCCCTTCCTC
>WRAL01000289.1 GCA_009780285.1 Treponema sp. | reverse complement strand
TCGCCGCGTCGATATTTGGCCTTCAACAGAGATTCTGTGGCGTTTATCATGAATGGCAAGAATTTCATGAAAGGAACGTTTTATTTCACGGAGAACTCGATAACGATCATTTTTACCGACTCATGGGAAGGCGATCAATGGCACGAAATGCCCGGGCCGACTATCGCGCGGCTTCAGTACGACGACTTTCTAATAAGCGGTTCCTTTAACGTTACCAGATGGACAGAGGAAAACCAATGGTCCGAGGGAGCGCAATCGGCGCCACAAATCGAGTATCACGGCGTATGGAGGTACCAATAGAAAAGGCGTCCCGACGCGCGCGCCGCGTTCAAAAAAGCCAAGACCGGGAATCGAACCCGGGACCTGCACATTACGAGTGTGCCGCTCTACCGACTGAGCCATCTTGGCAAGCGCCGCCGGAGCTTCGCGCCGGCGGTTTGATTGTATGCCGAAAACGCGCCTAAGTTCAAGCGCGCGCGGGGCTAAATCCCCTGCAATTCCCCGTTAAGCGTTATAACCCTTTCGCTTCCGTCCTCGAAAATCGCCGTAATCGTCGGGTTTTTGACAAGGCCGTCCAGGTGGATAAGGCTCGGCGCGTCCTCGTCATAGTTCATTCCGATGGCGAAATGGCAGGTGCGGAAGGCCTTTTCGTCCTCCAGCATTTTGCCGGTAATTCGCGCCGCGGGGTTAAGGCCGATTCCAAGCTCGCCTATGTTGCGCGCGTTGCGGGCGTAGACCTCGCCGCTGCCCTCCGGCAGCTTGCCGGCCAGCTCGAACTCACGCGCGCCTCGCTCGGCCGCCTCGATCGTGGCGAGCAGGCGCGCGGCCTCTGGCCCCCCGCCTATGTCACGCACGAATCCGCCCTTCACCTCGCAGCGTATCGGCGTCTCGATGACGATCTCCCCGTCGGAAACGCTGATCGAGCCGTCGAAGCAGATAACGCCATTGGCCGTAGCGTTTTCCGGGCTGACGAAGGTCTCGCCGGCCGGAAGGTTCCCGCCGGATCCCGGCCGGGAAAAATCGCCGTCGTCGGCCTTGGAAAGGCGCCCGCGCAGGCCCAGCGTAATATTCGTGCCGCCCGGCGCCGTAACGCGCGCCTGCGCCGCGCCGTCAAGAATTTCCTTGATCGCCGCGCACTTGCGCCGCAGCTCGGCGTAGTCTATCTGCACCGTGCGAACGAAGGAATCGATCGTCGTCGCCGGCGACCAAAACGATCGGCAGCTTTTTTCGCCGTGCATAAGAAAGTGGTAAATATGGTCAAAGCTGTAGTCGCCGCGAACGTAGGGATTGGCGATGCCCTTCTCGTCCTTTCCCAGCCTTTCGGCGCTGAGGGAAATCACCGCCTGGGGCCGCGCCTCGAAGGCCGCGATAACCGCCGGCTCGGCGAAAGCCATCTGCGCCTTCACCGGCTGGAAAATCAGCGTCGGCCTGCCGCCGGCCTCCAGCGCCGCGTCGTACAGCGCCTGGGCTATGATCGCCACGTCCCTGACCGGGTTGCTGATAATCAGGACCTGCTCGCCCTCGCGCAGCCTCAGCGAGGTCTCGATCGCGATGCGCGCCGCTTCCTTCAGGCCGGCGCGGTCAACGCCCGAATCGGCTCGCATGTCCTCGAACCTATGCTTTTTCTCCACGCCCCTTACCTCCGCGTTTGACGAGCCGGGCCTATTCGCCGGCCTCGTCGCCAGACTCAGACTCAGGCTCCGGTTCCGGCTCAGGAGCCGGAGGGTTCAGCTCGGTCTCGAGCCAGTCGGCCGGCTGCTCGGCGGCCATCTCAAGCCCGGCGTCCAGAACTCCGGTCCCGCCGCGAGCGCTGCTTAAAAGCGCCATGGCAAGGCTCACGACCAGGAAGGCCGAGCCCAGCACGGTCGTCGCCCTGGTAAGCACGTTTCCGGATCGGGATCCGAAGGCGGAGCCGCCCCCGCCGCCGAAAAGCCCGCCAAGGCCGTCCCCCTCCTCGGTCTGGACAAGCACCAAAAGCACCAGCAGTATGGCGACAATAATAAAAAAAACCAAAAGAATCGTGCTGACAACGCCCATCTATCATCTCCAAAAAAAAACTCTTTTCGATTATACCGAAAAAGCGCGCCTAGCGCAATCCCATCGACGCGGTCGCCGGCCCCTTGCAACGCAGCTTGGACGATCCGCCGCAGGCGGCCTAGCCAAGCTGCGACAGGGGAATCAGCCCCGGGCTTGGGTTCTGCCCTTCGGCCTTCGCGAATTCTTCCATTAATTCCCTGCCCCTGCGCGACATCTTTTCAGGAACGCGCACCATCATCTTGATGTACAGGTCCCCGCGCCGGCTTCCGAAAGGAACGCCTCGCCGGAAATGCGAAGCATCGCGCCGTTCTGCGTGCCCGCGCGCACTTTTACCTTGATAACCTTGCCGTCGAGCGCGCTTACCTGAATCTCGGCGCCCAAGGCGGCCTGCGCCACGGACATGGGAACGGCGCAGTAAAGGTCGTGGCCCTGCCGCTCGAAAAATTCGTGGGGCTTTATCCGCGTTACCACGTAGAGGTCGCCGGGCGGCCCGCCGTTGGGGCCGGCGTCGCCCTGCTTTGGCAGAACCAGGTGCTTCCCGTTTTCCACGCCGGGCGGAATCGTGACCACCAGCTTCTGGCGTTTTTTCTGCGCGCCGGAGCCGCCGCATTCCATGCAGGGCTTTTCGATGATCGATCCCTGGCCGCGACAGGCCGGGCAGGTCGAGGACATCGAAAGAAAGCCCATGCTTTGCCGCACCTGGCCGGAGCCGCCGCAGGAAGGGCAGGTTTTCCGCGCCGCTCCCCCGGCCGCGCCGGTTCCCTTGCAGCCGGAGCAGGCTTCGTTGTGGGTAAACTGAATTTCGACCTTCGTGCCGAAAACCGCGTCCTTGAAGGGAATATCCACGTCGTAGCGCAGGTTTCCGCCCTGCCTCGGCTCGTTGGCCCCGCCCCGGCGCGCGCCGCCGAAGCCGCCGCCGCCGAAAAGGCTTTCCAAAATGCTGCCGAAATCCCCGCCCCCGAAGATATCCTCGAAGCCGCGAAAATTCCCCCAGTCCTGCTGGCCGCCGCCCATTCCGTCCACGCCGGCATGGCCGAACTGATCG
>WRAL01000288.1 GCA_009780285.1 Treponema sp. | reverse complement strand
GTTTTTCGTCCTGCTCGGCGGCAGCGGGATTATCGCCTACCTCATCTGCGCCCTGGCGATTCCCCGGCGACCATCCGGCGGCGCTAGCTGAAGGCGCCGGCCAGGACGGCCTTTGCGCTGGCGGCCGCCTTCGCCGCCATGCTCGCCGCAAGCGCGTGCCAGAGGCCCGGCTCCCGCGCGATAACGGCGATGGGAATGATCCTAGAGGTGAACCTTTTCGAGAGCGGCTCGGGACGGCTTTACGCGCGAATCTTCGAGCGCCTGCGCGAGATAGAGCTAAGGATGTCCGCGCATTGGCTCGAGACCGAGCAGGGGGGCGCGCTGCTTTTCTCCGAGGTCGCGGAAATAGGAAGGCAGGCCGGCGTCGCGCCGGTGCGCGTCGGCCCCGATCTTATCGAGCTGCTTTCCCGGGCGCTTTTTTTCGCCGAAATCTCGGGCGGCGCCTTCGATCCCACCATTGGCCCGCTTACCGAGCTTTGGGAAGCGGGGATCCCCGGCGCCGAGGAGATCGGGGCCGCGCTTCGTCTTGTGAACTGGCGCGAGCTCGAGGTTGATCGCGTGGCGGGCACGGCCTTCCTGCGCAGGCCGGGGATGTCGCTGGACCTTGGCGGCATGGTCAAGGGCTACGCAGCCGACGAGGCTGCTCGCCTGGCGCGGGAGGCCGGCGCCGGGCGAGCCTTGATGGACTTCGGCGGGGACATCGTGGCCCTTGGGCAGAGGCAGAGCAGGGACGGCGCCCTTCAAAGGCTTTTTTCGCGGCGCGTCAGCGAGGACCTGCCCTGGCGCATCGGAATCCAGCGCCCCTTCGGCGAGCCGGGAACGCACGTGGCCGTGATCGAGGCGCGCGATTCGGGCATTTCCACAAGCGCGGCCTACGGAATCCATGCAGGCGCCGGCCTGGTTCTTTCCCCCGAAACAGGCATGCCCCCGGAGACCGGGCTGCTTTCCGTTACCGTGATCGCCGGAAGCGCGGCGGACGCGGACGGCCTTTCCACCGCGGCCCTTGTCATGGGCTACGCGCGAGCGAGGGCGATGATCGATTCCCTTCCCGGCGTGGAGGCGGTCTTTCTTTTCGACAATATGAGCGTAAGGATAACGGGAGCCCTGGCCGGAATTTTCAGGCTTACTTCCGGCGACTTTTCCCTCGCGCTTTAGCGCGACGGGCCTTCCATGGCGCCGCGTCGGCCTTCCATAAAGGCGCGGTACTTCGCCGGATCCACCTTGAACGCGATGACCGGGGAGGCCGGATCCATCATGGCCCTTTCAAGGGCCTCCTCCGCCTCGAAGATAAGGCGCGCGGCGTTCACAAGCTCGCGCTCGGAGCGCGCGGAAATGCCCATGCAAAGATCGGTCTTGTGCGCGAAGACGTCCGGGTACTTGCCCATGATGCGAGCGTGGAATTCGGTGGCGTTAAGGAAGCCCATATCCAGGCTTAGCCCGGGGCAAATCACCGAAAGGCCGCGCTCGCCCCTTTCGCAGATAAATTCCTTGGACGAAAAGAAGCGCGCCGCGTCGGCGGCCAGGCGCGCGTAGTAGTCGTCGGCCCGCGCGCTTTTGAATTCCACGGCGATAAAGGCGATGTCCTGCCCCTCGGCGGCGCTGCGATCGATTTCATGGGCCAGCCTGCTTTCGGCGTGCTCCATTCCCAGCACCTGGGAGCGCGCCGAATAGCCGCTCGGGGGGCGACGGTCCACGCGCGCCTCCCGCAGGGCCTCGGCGGAACGCAGCGTCGTCCGCCCGATAGGAGCGTCGTCGCTCAGGGGCCGCGCGGCGGAGGGCGCGCCTTTGCGCGAGGGGGATTCAAGGAGCATGGTAAGAAAGGACAGGGCCAGCGCGGCGCCGACTATAATCGCCGCCTGCGCCAGAGTGCCCACAAGGTCGTTCGTGTCTATCGCGCCGGCCACCGCCTGTATGCTTGCGCCCGGCACGCCCGGGATTCCAAGCGGGCGGAAAAGCTCCTGCCTGGAAAAGTCCAGGCGGCTTCTGAAGCTCGGCGCGCCGTCGATCCACGCAAGGGCGCGCCCGGATTCCCTTTCAAAGCCAAGGCTTCCAAGCGGGCTGGCGATGATCACGCCTTCGAGAACGCGGCTGTCGTTGAGGGCCGTCTGAACGAGCCTGACGTAAATGTCGTCCATAAAGCCCTCGGCTCCGGCTGCGGACGCGATTCCCGAAAGGACGGCGAATTCCCTTCCCGCATCGGCGCGGCGCTGCTCCATGTCCACGCTGATTCTTACGATGACCAGAACCAGCGCGCCAAGGTACGCCAAAATGCAGATCGACGCTACGAGCGTGCCGATCACAGAGCTTTTCTTAGTGTTACCTGTCCTGCGCATAGGCTATTGTACACGTAATCGGCGCAATTTACCAGACGCTTTAGGAAGCCGCCGAAAAAAAGGAAATTCGACGGCTTCCGGCGATTCAAACGTAACGGCTCGTCAGCTCCCTGAGTATCTTCTGGAGCGAGTCGTTGAAGTCCTCGACGTAGACCTTCATCTTGCTGTCGGGCATTCCATCCGGCATGAAAAACTGGTGGGGCTGCACGTCCAGGGCGCAGGACAGCTTGGCTATCGTCTTCGCGGAAACTCCCTTCTTTCCGTTCTCGATATCGTTGATGAAATTGTGGGTGAGGCCCGCGCTCTGGGCGAGGCTGAGCTGCGACACATTCTGTATCGATCTTAGCCGCTTCAGGTTTTTACTGACCAGAATGCGGACGCTGTTTTCGGAAACATTTTCTTTCATTATGGCGTCGGTCTCCCCTTATGGCCGCTTCGCCTTCGCGGCGGCCTTTCTATAGTGATACGCCTAGATTAGAATTGTTTTCCACTTTGCGCAAACACTTTTCAGCGGAATTGTTGTCGCCAATGGTTTTCTACACGATTATATTCCGACAAATGCGCGAAACTTACGAAAAAAGGCGACGGGGGCAAGCCCGGGCCGCTCGAAACTTGTGTCGGGGGGAAGAAACGTCGAAGAAAAGCGCGCGAACCGCCGGAAAAGCCGCAGCCTGACTATGCCACCTCGGGGAATTGAACCCCAGACACGCAGATTTTCAGTCTGCTGCTCTACCAACTGAGCTAAGGTGGCG
>WRAL01000287.1 GCA_009780285.1 Treponema sp. | reverse complement strand
GCGCCGGGTTTACGGGCGTGGAAATGGCCGGCGAGCTGGCGGAATTCGTTCCCGTCGCCTGCGAAAAATTCGGGATCGATCCGGCCACGGTAAAAGTCAATCTGCTTGACGCGCTTTCCCGAATCATGCCGATAATCCCCAAAAAAGTTACCGACAAGGCCATGCGCCGATTTGAAAAAATGGGCGTTGACGTAAAGCTGGAGACCAAAATCACCGGCCTCAGCGATGGCGGCATCGAGTACGAGGTTGGCGGAAAGAAGGTGGTCGATTCGAGCCGCACGGTGATTTGGTCGGCCGGAACGGAATGCTCGGACATCGCGCTTGCCTCCGGCGAACTGGGGCTGGAGCCGAAAACCCGCGGGCGCATCAGGACGGACAAATTCCTGCGCTCGGAAAATGACAAAAACGTCTACGTCGCCGGCGACAACATGTTCTACATTCCGGAAGGCTCAAGCACGGCGGTTCCCCAAATGGTGGAAAACTGCGAGCACTGCGCGAAGGTAATCGCGACGAACATAATGTCCGAGGCGGCGGGCGAACAGCCGCAATCGGAGTACAAACCGTCCTTCCACGGCGTAATGGTGAGCATCGGCGGCAGGTACGCCTCGGCATACGTGGGCACGTCGGCTTTCTCGATAAGCCTTGCGTCCTTTATCGCGATGCTCTCGAAGCACGTGGTGAACATGATCTACTTCGTTCAGGTGCTTGGATGGAACAAGGTCGGCGCGTACATTTACGCGGAGTTTTTCACCGTGCGCAACAGGCGCAGTTTCGTCGGCGGCCATTTCTCGAACCGCACGCCGAGTTTTTTGCTCATGCCTTTGCGTGTTTTCATGGGAATGTTTTTTGTCTATTACGCCTACAAACGTTTTACCCTTGGCTGGCTCGGCACGGATATGTTGGGGCCTTATTTCGAAAGTCTGCGCGGCGTGTTCAGGCCGAGCCTTTTTGAATTCCAGCTTTGGAACCAGTTCCGTTTTTCGCTTTTCGTTCTTGACGGTTACGTCAACGCTTGGTTCCAGACAACGCCGTTCAGCTGGTTCGTCCAGACTTTCGTCATTGCCAGCGACGCGCAGATTATGTTCTGGCAGTGGGCCATCGTGCTTACCACGCTGCTTGTGGGCCTTGCGCTTGCCGCCGGTTGGTTCACTACCCTGGCCTCGCTTTACGTCGTTTTCTACTCGATCGTTTACGTCCTTTCGAGCGGGCTGTCTTTGGTGTACATGTGGATGCCCTTCGCCGGGATCGCGATGATGTTCAGCGGCGGCAAGGTTCTGGCTTTTGACTACTATTTCATGCCCTGGCTAAAAAAGAAGTGGCGGAAAATAGGCTGGGTCAAAAAGTGGTATTTGTTCAATGACTGAGGCGCGAGGAGGAGATTTTATGAAACGGTTGGTTTTTGTTGCTTTTGCGGCGATGGCCGTGTTTTCGATGGCGGCATGCTCGGGCGGCCTGGATAAAAGTATTTGGGCGGCCAGCGGAGGGCCCTTGGCGTATGCGGGCGGCCCGCAGTCCTTCAGGCCGGGCGTTTTCAGCGGCAAGGGATCAGGCGGAATGGGCGGGGACATTTATGTCGACGTTACTTTCAGCGACAGCGCGATTTTGGGAATCGAGGTAACCGCGCACAAGGAAACGGCGGGATTGGGCGACTCCATTTTCGACCATGTGATTTCCCTGATGCTCGCGCGGCAAAGCGCCGACGTCGATGCGGTGGCCGGAGTAACGCTGACGTCGAAAGCGTTTATCGCCGCCGTCGCCGACGCGATCTCGCAGGCGTACTTGGGAGGAGGCGCGCCTCCAAAACTTTCGCTGACGCCGGGCGTTTTTTCCGGCAAGGGATCAGGCGGAATGGGCGGGGACATTTATGTAAGCGTTACCGTCAGCGAGGACGCGATTCTGGGAATCGAGGTAACCGCGCACAAGGAAACGGCGGGATTGGGCGACTCCATTTTCGATCACATGATTTCCCTGATACTCGCGCGGCAAAGCGCCGCCGTTGATGCGGTGGCCGGAGTAACACTGACGTCGAAAGCGTTTATCGCCGCCGTCGCCGACGCTTTGGCGAATGCGGCCTCCACCGGCGGCACCTCGACGCAGGCGCAAACGGTCGTCATTCCCACCGGTCCCTTCACCTTTACGCCCGGCGTTTATAGCGGCGTGGGAACCGGCGGATTCCACGGGAATATTTACGTCAACGTTACCGTCAGCGAGGACGGGATTCTGGGCGTGGAAGTGACGGCGCACGAGGAAACTCCCGATATTGGCGGGGCCATTATCGACGATCTTGTTTCATCCACGCTTGCGCTTCAAAGTTTGAGTTTTGACGCGGTGGCCGGAGCGACTTTCACGTCGAAAGCCTTCGTCGCCGCCGTCGCGGACGCGCTCAATCAGGCCATCGTTCGGTCCGCAGGTCATTAAAAAACTGCCGTATGCATTGCGTCCTTTTTCGGGGCGCAATGCACACAATTTCTGCGAGGTGATGCGCGCATGCTGGCGATAAAACACGAGGCGCAAAGGTTCGGGCGCGCAAAATGAACAATATCGAACTTGACAAACTTGACGTTGAAGCCGGTGTCGCCGAGGCGCGCAGGCTCGCGCAGGCGGCCCTAAACGATTCCCCGACGGGCATAGGGGAAATGACCGCGCACCTTGCGCAATCCACCGGCAAGGGATTGCGCTCTCAGTTGCTTGTACGCGCGGCGATGGACGAGGCCGGGCTTGCGCCTTATGCCGCATCCAGAGCCGCCGCCGCGGTGGAGCTTTTGCACATGGCGACGCTGGCGCACGACGACGTGATAGACGAGGCGGATACGCGCAGGGGGATTGCGACCCTTAACAAAAAATTTGGAAACAGGAACGCAATCATTTGCGGCGACTATCTTTTAAGCCTGAGTCTTTCGATGCTGGCGGAAATAGAATTTGAGAACGGCGACAATCCCGTGTTTCGCTCGTCCATGGCATCGCGCTTTGCCAAAGCCATCAGCTTTATTTGCCAAGGGGAATACGGCCAGCATTTGAACAACGGCAACGTCGATTTGAGCGTTTTTTCATATTTGCGCGTAATTTCAGGAAAAACGGCGGCGCTGTTTTACGTTTCCGCTTTGATGGG
>WRAL01000286.1 GCA_009780285.1 Treponema sp. | reverse complement strand
CTGATGCGCCGGATCGGCGGACTGGCTGAGCGGAAGGACGCGGCCCTTGACCGGCGCGAAAATCCTGCGCGCCTTGGCCATGTTGACCTTCGACGTGTCGATTTTCGTGGCCTCCGCCTCGCGAAGCTCGGCGGCGTCGGGCCTGTAGGTCGCGTAGACAAGCGCGAAGGTAAGGCCGATCGCCATGAAGGTCGCGAAAAGGTGGGTAAGGAAGTTGGCCGTGGAGCCGGCGAAGCCCGGCAGGATAAAGCTGGGATAGCTGAACACGCCCATGCTTCCAAGCTGCGTGGCGATTCCGTGCCCGCCTGAGAACATGTTGCCCACCGCCGCGGCGACCGCGCCGGAAAAGGCGCCGACAAGGCATGCGATAAGGAAGGGCCTGCGCTTGGGCAGGGTAAAGCCGTAGATGATGGGCTCGGTGATCCCGAAAATGCCCGAGATGCCGGTGGCGAAGGCCGCCGAGCGCCGCTCGGAATTCTTGATCCTTACCGCGATGGCCAGCACCGCGCCAAGCTGGGTGAAGGCGGCGATCTGCGCGTAGGCCAGAATCGTGGTAACGCCGTTCCCGCCGAAAATCGGGTTGGGGCCGCCGGTGGCCTCCATTATCCCCAGCGGCACGAGAGACCAGTGCAGGCCGAAAACCACGAGCGCCTGCCAGAAGCCGCCGACGATCGTGCCGATAAGGATCGGGCCGATGGCGCCGAGGCCGGCGACGCTCTGCATTCCCTTCATTATTCCCATGCCGACGAAGCCGAAGGCCGGCCCCACGACAAGGAAGGTAAGCGGAATGCCGACGACCAGCGTAAGGAAGGGCGCGATGAAGTTCTTGATCGCCGAAGGCAGCGCCCGCCTAAAGTACTTGTAGAATTTTGACGCCATGAACACGGCGAAAATCGACGGCATGACCGTGCCGGAATAGGGGACCATCACAAAGATATCCAGGCCAAGAAAGGCATTGAGCGAATAGGGCCCGAAGGGATACAGCGCCGCTATGCTGGGGTACACCAGCGCCGCGCCGAACACGATTCCCAGGATCGGATCCAGGCCGAACTTCTGCGCCGCGGTGTAGGCCACCATGATCGGCAGGAAGTAAAAGAGCGTGTCGCCGGCCGCGTTGAGTATCGTGAAGGAATGGTCGCCGGAGGCGGCCCATTCCGGGAAGGCCATCTGCAGCACGGCAAGAAGGCCCTTGATAAGGCCCGTGCCCATAAGCGCCGGCAGTATGGGCGTGAACACCGCGCTTATGGTATTAATGAGCGCGTTAAAAATCGAGCCGCCGGTAACCGGCCCCTTTTGCCCTGAATCCTCCACAAAGCTTGCCCCTACAGGGGCGCCCAGCCTTTTAAGCTCGGCGAAAACCTCCTGCACGTCGTTGCCGATAACGACCTGGTAAAGGCCGCCGGCCTTTACCACGCTGACCACGCCGTCGACGGCCTTTACCGCGCCGTCGCTGGCCTTGCCCTGATCCAAAAGCGTGAACCGCAGGCGCGTCGCGCAATGGACGACGCTCTTGATGTTCGCTTTCCCGCCGATTCCGTCCAAGACGCCTTGGGCGGTCCTCGCAAAATCCCTTGCCATTTTTCTCTCCTTCACGTGCAAGTTAGTTTAAATTCCCGTAATCGGTAATCCTGTTTATGTACAGAGTCAGAAACGACACGTCGTTCAGGCTTAGACTCCATTTGTATTCGCCCTTGATAAAGGAAGCGATCTTTTCCGCGCAGGCGAACTCTGAAACGTTGCGCCTGCGCAAAAGCGTGTGGAGCTCTACGTCTTCCTTGACCTGCTTCTCGTCCCTGTCGTAAAGAAAGCGCATGATGGTGTTTCGCAGGAGCGAGACGAAGCCGTTGAAATCAGGAACGGATTCGTCAAGGATCGTCTCATAGTGCGCCTCGACGATTCCCAGAGATTTTTTGATGATCATTGACATAAGGATCGTGTTGGGCATGTCCGAATATTCCGCGCCGGCGTTTATAAAGTGAAGCGCTATCGCGGCCGCCTCGGCTTCCGGCAGCTCGACCCCCGTATCCGCCTTGATGATGCCCAGCGCGTCCCGGCTAAGGTTGTACTCAAGGGGATAGATATGCTTTATGTCCCAGGCTAGGGGGATTTCGATTTCCAGCCCGTCCTTGATTCTTAGAAGCGCGAAGTTAAGGTGATCGGCCAGGGCGACGACTATGCTTTGGCTGAGCGGCTGTCGCAGCCGCTTTTTTCCATAGTCCACTATCTTTCCGGCGAGCAGAACTGTTTCGTAAGGCAATTCGGCGAGAATGTCCGTAAAGCGGCTGACTTGGGAGGTTTCCTTTGGAACGAAAATCTTTTCGACGAGGCCCGGATCGACTTTCTCGCCGGGCCGCGCGCTGAAGCCAATGCCCTTGCCCAGAACGATGACTTCCCGCTCGCCGTCCCTGGCAAGAATGATATTATTATTGCATTTCTGCGCGGTTACCATTTCATTACCTATTGCCTCAAAATTATTGCGCTAAAACAAGGTAATGCCCGACGCCAGTCGGTGGCACCCAATTACCTCATTATTGCGTGGAAGGCGAAAGATGTCAAGGAAAAGGGGCGGAAAAAGCAATTTTTTTTGTTTTAGGCGGGCAAAGTCAAATAGTGTCCGCGACAAACACATGACTTTTCCATCAAATGGGGCATTTGCGCGCTGATTGCGGGGGATTTGCAAAGAATGGTAGCGTATGGAAAGGTTTGCGGAAAACGGCGCAGGGCGCGCCGGCGGAAGGAAAGTCCCTCCGACGGCGCGCCGCGCGGCCAGACTTCGAGATTAGCCCAGCTTTTCCCCGTTGCTCGCGATCACGCCCTGGTACCAATAAAAGCTGTCTTTCCTGCTGCGCTTAAACGTTCCGTTTCCGTCGTCGTCGCAGTCAACGTAAATTACCCCGTAGCGCTTTGACATCTCGATTGTTCCGCTGGACACAAGGTCGATGATGCCCCAAATCGTGGAGCCAAAAAGATCGACGCCGTCCTCAATCGCGTCCTTCATCGCGATTATGTGGTCGCGCAGGTACTTGATGCGGTAGGGATCGTGGATTGCGCCGTCGGCTTCCGGCTTGTCCAGAGCGCCAAGACCGTACTCGGCGATAAACAGCGGCTTGCG
>WRAL01000285.1 GCA_009780285.1 Treponema sp. | reverse complement strand
GAGATCGTCCATGCCCATAGTCTGGACAGAATCCGCAGGATTGGGACAATGCCGGCGATCTTCGAGATGATCCGCTCCACGGAGGCGAGGATCGTCGAGGATTTGCCTGGGCAGGATCCGGGCGTAACCATCTTTTTCCACATAAAATACAACGACGAATACGGCTTTCCGGAAGCGCTTAGCTACAGCAAATCCTTCCCGGTTGTGGGCGGGTGGTGGAACCTGGAAATCAGCGACTTCGAGGTTGCCGAGTAACGGCATGTCACTCCTCGGCGCGGCATCGCGTCATATTATCCGCCAAACAATTTACTCAATATTTCTTTATAAATATGATTGTTTATCTCGTATCGTAGCAAATCATGATCGCGACCGTTCCCGGTAAAATGTTCCTCCTCATATTTAAGGCCAATTTTTTCGCATATATTTTTCACGACTATATTGTCCACGCTTGTCCTGACAATAATATTCGGTATGTTTCTTGTCTCAAAAGCGTATTTTAACGCGACCATGACAGCGTCTATCCCGTAATGCTTGTTCCTGTAATTCTTGTCGGGGATCGACAGTGACAGTTCCGCGCGTTCCTCGGTAATGTCCTGAAAATCCAAGTAGCCGATTAGCTCATTGTTACTGTTTCTGTGTATTCCAAAATGACAGAACGGCGCGTTTGATTCATGGTTGCATTCAATATATGCGGCCATCGCCTTGTTTCTAAAATCATCCATGCTTCGCGCCGCGTCATATTTGCCGCCTTCAATTTAAATCAATTCCTCGTCTTTGGACCACGCGTACATTTTATCGAGGTTATCGATTGTGTGATTGTCCAAGAATACCCATTTTCCATCAAGCTTCATTTGTTCCTCCTATAAATCCCCGCGCCTACTTCTCCGTCAGATTATCCACGCCGTCCCAGTCGGCGCTTACCGGCTCCGCCTGGTAGCGCGCGCAGCGCTCGGCGTAGAACTTCGCCACCGAGTCCTCGGGATTTAGGCGGCGCAGCTCGGCGAAGGCCTTTTGGGCCCAGGCGAAATTCCGGCCCTCGTAGGCGGCGAAGGCTTTTTCCCAGTTTTCCGTCGCCTTTATAAGTTCCGGCGGCGCCTCCTCGCGTATGTCCAAAAGCTCGTAAAGGCGCAGGGGCGCGGGAATGCCGACGACCGTAACGCGGCTTAAGGGCCGGACGATAAACTCCTGCCCAAGCTGGTCGCGGGTGTACTCGCTGATCAGGATTCCCTGCGTGTCGTACTGCTTGTTCACGCCCTCGAGTCGCGCGGTAAGGTTTACGGCGTTGCCCATGATCGTGTAGTCCATTTTCGCCGGCGTTCCCATGAAGCCGACGACCATGTCGCCGGTGTTTATGCCAAGGCGCGTGTAAAGCGGGCGCTCGCGGCGCACGACGTTGCTGTCGATCAGGCGGCTCAGCGGCCCATGGAACTCGCCGTCCGGGTTCATGATTTTTTCGACAAGCTGCTTTTCGCGCTTCTTCATTTGCACGGCGCTGCGGCAGGCGAGCGCGGCGTGGTTTTCCATCCATGCGGGCGCGCCGAAGAAAGCGATTATCGCGTCGCCCTCGTACTTGTCGATGGTTCCGCCGTTCCCCAGAACGATGTCGCTCATTTCAGTAAGGTATAGATTGAGTAGATTGACCAGCACTTTCGGGCCATCCTCGCCGTACTTGTCCTGCAGCACCGACGATATCGTGGAAAAGCGCTGTATGTCGGTGAACATGGCCGTCATCTTGCGCCGCTCGCCGCCTAACTTAAGTTGCGTGGGGTCGGCGATTATCTGGTCGATGACTTTTGGCGAAAGTATGCGCGAGAAGGCGTTCTTGATAAAGCGCTTGTCCCGGCCCTCGGTCGCGTAGCTGTAAAAGGTGGCGCTGAAAAACGCAAGGAGCGCGGCGAGAAGGGGCGTGGCCATGGGGATCCAAAGGCCTGAGTTGAAGGCGACAAGCCCCGCGACGACGATGGCGAGCAGGGCCGCGGCAAGCCCGCCGGCGGATCTGCCGGCTTTCCCGGAATACAAAACAAGAAGCGTCATCGCCACCACGGCCGCCGCGATCATCGCCAGCGCGATCCAGTCCGGCGCGCGGGTAATGAAGTCGCCCATCAGCATGTTGTCCATCATGGTAACGTGAACGCCCACGCCGGGATACAGCGGCGAGACGGGCGTAGCGAAAATGTCAAAAAGGCCCGGCGCGTAAAAGCCGACAAAGACATGCGCGCCCTTGAAGTCCTCCGGCGGGAAAGTCGGCTCGCGCCCGGCGGCGTGGTCGGCGGCGCTTTGCAGTATCGCCGACATGCTGTGCTGGGGGTACCGCTCAAGGGCGCCGCGAAAGCGCAGGAGCGTTTTGCCATCGCTGTCCACAGGGATCGTAAAGCCGCCCCATTGAATCGCGCGCCTTCGTGGGTCGAAGGTTATTTCCGCCGGCATGCCGCCGGCGGCGAACAGCGCCGCGGCGGAAAGGGTGGGCACGGCGCGGCCGTCGAAAAGGGTGAAAAGGCGCATGCGCCGAAACGTCCCGTCGGAATCTTCTGTCCCGGTCACGCTGCCCAGAGCTCCGGCGGAGGCGCGCAGGCTTTCTATAGGAAACTGCGCTCCGGCGTTGCCGTCATGCTCAAGGGAGAAAAGGTCGATGATTTCGTCAAAGCCCTGAGGCCGGAAAAGCGGCGTTGAAAGGCCGGCCGGCCACTCCCTTAGGGCGCCGGTTACCGTGCTAAAGAAAACGCCCTGCACGACCCGGCCGGAGCGCTCCGCCGCCTCGGCGAAGGCCGCGTCGTCCTCGCCGGCGCGCAGGGTCTCCAGGACGCCCATCACCTCGTCGAAATAGGTCTGGGCGGCCTGCCCGGCCTGTGCCGCCTCCCGCGCCGCGACGAGGCCGCGCGCAGCCTCGTCGATTTTTTCAAGCGGCCTGTAGCTTAGGTGAACCGATGGCTCGGAAAAAAGAACGTCGAACACCACCGAGCTTGCCTGCCCGAGGTTAAGGTAATCCACGAAATCCGCGTAGGCCTTCCTGGGCCAGGGCCAGCCCCAGCCGCGCTCGGTTTTCCCCCAGTCGAGGCTGTGCTGATCGAGCAGAACGACGATCACGTCGTCCGAGCGCCGCGAGCTATCCTTGAAAAGATTGAGTCG
>WRAL01000284.1 GCA_009780285.1 Treponema sp. | reverse complement strand
GGTTTTCCATCATCTGAAAAAGCTCCTTCACGACGCCGGAAAGAACACCGCCGTCGGCGACGACTTTTTCGTTACCAACACCAAGCGCCTTGAAAAGGGCATCGCCATGGGCGCCTGCAATTCGATCTTGGTCAAGGTGAATCAGATCGGCACTTTGACCGAGACCTACGAGGCGGTGGAGATGGCGAAGCGCGCCGGCTACACGGCCGTTATGTCGCACCGCTCCGGCGAGACCGAGGACACCTTTATCGCCGACCTTGCCGTGGCGCTGGAAACCGGGCAGATCAAGACCGGCTCGATGAGCCGCACGGATCGCGTGGCCAAGTACAACCAGCTTCTGCGCATCGAGGGCCTGCTTGAGGGCGTGGCCGAATATGCCGGAAGGAAAGCGTTCTACTCGATCAAAAAGTAAGGGTTTTTTGGGGGCGGCCTGCGTCGGATGCGTCGCGCCGCCCCCTTGCTTTAGGCTTTAGGGCGCGCTAATCCTGTTCTTCGTCGCCAAGATAGATTGTATGGCCTGAGTAAAGGGACACGAACTCGTCGCGGCCGCTTATTTCCAGCTTGGAAAAAAGTTTTCTTACGTATCTTTTGAAGGTGACGGGGCTTTTGTTTTCCTCGATCGCGATTGCCTCGTATTTTTTCCCATCCAGTATTTTTTGAAGCGCGCGCCTGTCGTCATCGTTAAATCTTTCCATATCCAAAGACAGACGCAGCCTGCGCCTGTCCATGGCAATGATCCTGAACTCCGGCTTTAAAAGGAAGTAAATAAGGAGGGCAATGATGCCAAGCTCCGCTAGGCGCTGCAGGCAGGCAAGCATATCCACGTATTCAAGGCGGGCCTGGGCCGCGACGGCGGCGGCAAAGGCCAGGGCCATGAACGCTATCTTAGGCCGCCTGCGCAAGGCGAAAAAGCCGCGCTTGTAAAGGAATATGCAGCCCAAGGCGCATATCGCAAGCGCCTCGCTAAGCTCGCCGTCCACTATGCGCAGCGCGCCCCAAAAAAGGCAGAACGAGGCGTGAATGTACATCTCGAAAGGGAAGAAAAGCGTTAAGATGGCAAAAACGGCCAGTATTGCCGCCATCGCGTAAAAAAGCCTTGGATCCATGGCCAGGGACAGAAGCCCCCATTTTTCGGAAGAGAAGAGCGCCAGGTAGTGCTGCGAGAGCAGCGCGACGACAAGCAAAAAGGGGACGAAGCGTAAGGCCGTCGCCCTCGAAAAAAAGCGTTTTTTAGGCATTGTGTAAAACCTCGTATGGAATAGTACAACGGATCGCGAATAAGCGCAAGGCCGGCGCGGGCTGGAAACAGGGAAATCAGTTTTGCCGGAAAAATAACCACGGAGGACGGGCCAATCCACCTGCGGCGGATTGGCCTTGGAGTTACACGGAGGAAGAGCGAGCATTAGAGCGCGGCGTTCCTAGAAGGGGATGTGCTCCGTGTAACTCCTCTTTGCTCAGTGAAACTCCGTGGGCCGGAAAAGGGCCTACATGTACGGCGCCAAGGCGCCTGATCCTTCGGGATATGATACCAAGGCAGAGCGCGGTACCTTGGTACCTGATCCCAAGGTATCACTGATATCTTGGGATCATTTGGGCGAAAAAGGCCTAAAAAAGCTTGACGTTCTTAATCTTTTGGATATGATTACGGGTATGCCCCCGCTGCGTGGAGGGGAAAAAACATGGAGGAGAGACCACAATGAAGACAAGAAAAATTTTGGTCGGTCTGATTGCGGCGCTGGCAATGCTCGCCGTATCATGTGGATTTCAGTTCGAAGGGGACCTGTCCGTGGGCGTGGAGCCGCTGAGCAGATCGGAGCTCCTTGCGCTGCAGCGCCTTAGGGCCAGCCACGAGATTACGCAAGGGGAGCTGGAGGCCAAGTTGCTTGAGTTTCTGGGGGACAGCGGCAGCCGCAGCGCCTTTGGCGCAAGCGTGATAACCGGCGTGGAAATGCACGAAGCTGTGTTCGAGCAGGGCTTCGCGCGGAGCGCCGGCGGCGCGCCTGTTGCCGAAATACCGTTCTACGTGTTCAGTCTTGAGAACAAGGCCGCGCGGACAAGCGGCTTCGCCCTTGCCAGCGGCGACAGCCGGGTAGGCGATCTGTTCGCCGTGGTCGAGGACGGCGAGCTTGACGCGGATCATCCCTTTTTCCAGGTTTTCTTTGCCAATCTTGACGACTATATCCTTGAATCCATGGAAGTCTACAATAATGTCACCGCCGAGGAAATAGAGGCGGCGATTTCAAGGCAGGCGGCGGTGGCGAGTTCGGCTTCCGATCCGTCCAGAAGCACGACGATTCGGGAGCTTAGGATAGCAACGCGCTGGGATCAGGACGACCCCTATAACGATGTCATTAGATCCCTCTATGGGCAAAGCTATATGACAGGCTGTGTGGCGGTGGCTGTCGCGCAGATAATGGCCTACCACAAGCATCCGGCAAAGCCCGCCGCCCGTATTGTCGATCCAGTGTATGGAAGAGCTTATACAAGCTTTATCGATCCGTACACTGGAAGCACGATACGGTTTGCGGATATGAAGTACGATTGGGCCGCAATGACAAGTACTGCGGTACCCGCCTCCGCCGATGCGAAGAGAGCGGTCGGCGTCTTGATGGCGGAGGTTGCGGACAGGTATAATCTTAACATGGCTTATGGTACAAAGGCGAGCAGCGCGTTCAGCAAAGACGTGGCGCGTACATTCCGTAATATGGGGTATAAAAATACCTCTCCGCAGGTACCATATAACTTTAACACGATAAAGGCCTCCATCGACAAAGGGAGTCCCGTGTATGTGTCTGGCTATTCGCTGAAAACCACGACTCAGGTAAAGACGCCATGGTGGAATATTTTCAAGAAGTATCAGACTGTAGTCTCGCATACCGATGGTCATGCGTGGGTTATTGATGGGTACAGGACCTCCCCTCAGATGGTGCATTGCAATCTTGGCTGGGGTGTTACTCGTAACGGCTGGTATTACAGCGGCGTATTCGACACCAATAGAGTTCCAGAGCCTACGCGCTCTGTGGAAGGCACGTCGTATAATTACCAGTTTGAGCAGAAGATCGTTGCGAACATTGCCAAGTAAGGAGGCAAAGGTGAAAAAGATACTGCTTGTGGCCATGGCCAGCGCTCTGCTGTATGCCTGCAACGCTAAGCCCGATCC
>WRAL01000283.1 GCA_009780285.1 Treponema sp. | reverse complement strand
TTCCCAATATGTGTAGGCGATTTCTATGATTACTTCCTCCCCTTCTTCGCAAACGCCGCCGCAAAGGGATTATAGGTCGTGCCGTCGTCGTCGCGCGGATCGCGCCGGGGGCCGCGCTGCTCCCGACTATCCGGCCGCGCGCCGGACGCGTTCCCGCGATCGCCGGCCTTCGTGCTCGCGCCAGCTTGCGCGCCCGCCGCGGCGGACGGCCCTTTCCCCCCGCCAGCCTGCGCCGCCGCTCTCTCGCTCTTGCGCGAAAGCCCGATCCTCCGCCTTTCGTTGTCAAGGCTTATAATACGAAACTCCAGCACGTCGCCGACCTTCACGGCTTCCATCGGGTCCTTGATAAAGCGGTCGCTCATTTCCGACACATGCACAAGCGCCGTTTCCTTTATGCCAAGGTCAACGAAGGCGCCGAAATCGACGACGTTTTTTATCTTGCCTGTAATCATCATGCCCTCACGCAGGTCCTCGAAAGTTACCACGCCCTTTTGCATCACCGGCTTGGGATAGTCGTCGCGCGGATCGCGGCCCGGCTTTTTAAGCTCCTCGGCGATGTCGCGAATCGTCGTCTCGCCAACGCCGTGTTTTTCCTTGAGCGCGCTCAGCGCCGCCGTTCCAAGTCCGGCCGTCATCGTCGCGGTCGCAATTTCATTGCGAATTTCCCGTGCCACCGGATAATTCTCCGGGTGCACCCAGGTATTGTCCAAAGGCTCGGCGCTTTCCGGAATGCGCAAAAAGCCGGCGCACTGTTCGAAGCTCTTGGGCCCCATGCCGGGAACGCCGGTCAGCTCCGAGCGGCTTGCGATGCGGCCCTTCTCGTCGCGGTACTTGACGATCTTGCGCGCGAGCGAGCTGCTAATGCCGGAAACATATTTCAAAAGCGAAGCGCTTGCGGTGTTAAGATTAACGCCGACATTATTGACAACGGAAGAAACAACCTCGTCCAGCTTGTCGGAAAGTTTTTTCTGATTCACGTCGTGCTGATAAAGCCCCACGCCAATCGACTTGGGATCGATCTTCACAAGCTCCGCGAGCGGATCCTGCAAGCGACGGCCAATCGAGATCGCGCCGCGAATCGTCAGATCGAGATCCGGGAATTCCTCGCGCGCAATGTCGCTGGCCGAATACACAGAGGCGCCGTCCTCGTCAACCACCGTGTAAAGAACGTCAAGATTATTTTCCGTAATAAGCGCGCTTACGATCTCCTGCGCCTCGCGGCTTCCCGTGCCGTTTCCCACGGCGATAAGCTGAACGTCGTGCAGGCGAATTCCCTTCAACAGATCGCGCTTCGCCTCCTCCGCCTTGTGGTTATAGATAACGACGTTTGCAAGATATTTTCCCGTGTCGTCAAGAAAGGCGCACTTGGTTCCCGTGCGAATCCCCGGATCGATGCCCAAAACGCGCGTCCCCTTGATTGGCTGCTGCAAAAGCAGGTTTTTAAGGTTCTCGCTAAAAACGCCGATGCCGTGATCGTCGGCGCCGTCGCTCTGATCCCCGCGAATCTCGCGAACGATGGCCGGCGACAAAAGCCGCCGAAGCCCGTCCTCGATAGCCGTTTTGTGATAGTCATTGTGAATAGCGTAATTCCCTTGCAGCATCGTCGTCGCCGTGTCAACGTCCACATCGATGGTAACGTCCAGCGCCCCGGCGCGTTCCCCGCGATTAATCGCCAAAACCCTGTGCGCCTTAATGCCAGAAAGCGCCTCCGCGTAGTCCCAGTACATCTGGTAAACGCTGGTCTTGCGCGCCTCCTCGTCGCCCTTTCCTTCCTTGCCGGAACCTTTGACAATAATTTTGCCGTCCTTAACGTAAAAAGCCTTAACCTGCGAGCGGTTTTCAGGGTCCTGAGCCGTCGCCTCCGCAACGATGTCCATCGCTCCCTGCAGCGCCTCGTCCACGCTCGCAACCACAAGCGCTGGGTTTTCAAGCGCGCTCGGATCCGGCGTAACGAACTCAGCCGCCTTCGCCACAAGCGCTGTTTTTTCCAGAACGCGCATCGCCGCCGCCAAAGGCTCAAGCCCCTTTTCCACAGCGATCATGCCGCGCGTTTTTTTCTTGCGCTTGTAGGGCGCGTAAATATCCTCAAGCTCGGCAAGCGTCTTAGCGCGACGAACGTTGTCAAACAGCGCCTCCGTCAGCTTTCCCTGCTCGAAAATCAGTCGCGCAATCTCGATGCGGCGCGTCTCCAGATTTTTCCCGCCGTTCCACAGACGCTCGACGTCGCGCACCTGCACCTCGTCCAGCCCCCCCGTGCGCTCCTTGCGGTAGCGGCTAATAAAAGGCACCGTGCATTCCTCAGCGAAAAGCTCGACCACCGCGACCACCTGCGCCACGCCAATCCCCAGCGCGCCCGAAACGCCCTTAGCAAGAGCGGCCTCGTCGACAGCAAGGCCACTAATAAATTCTTCGTTGATTTCCATACGCGGCCATTGTAGCGAAGATGCGAGCGTTAGGGAAGCGGGCTGAAGAATAATGCGGGGGGCCAAGCCCCCCTCGCTCCAGCCCCGCTAGCGCGGGTCTTCCACTACCCCCCGGAGCGGGGGCGCTGCCCCGCAACCCCGCCTTTATTCTCAAGCGGATGCGCGCCTGGAGGCGCTAGGCGCACCTTTGAAAAACCCGTAAAATAGTGCCAAATGCCGCCAGAGACGGCCAAAATTCAAGGCGAAGGCTTGGGGAAGGTTATTCATGCAATTCAAACTTTACAAGGACGTAACCAAATTCTACGATGACACGCATGACTTGCTTATGCGCCATGAAGCGCAAAACCTCATTCCCCTGGGGAATATAATTATTGGCAAAAAAGGCGAGGATAAATCAGGCTGGCGCGATCCCGCGAATTGGCTTATGGCTACCGTCTCTGATAATGGAAGCACAGATCTTGTAGCCGTGATGACCCCGCCGCACAACATTACGTTATACGCAAGGGATAATGTGATTAACGAGGCTGCGGTAGATTGCCTTATAGATGGCATCAGTGACGCGTCGGTGCCAGGCGTGATGGCCAGAAAAGACATGGCGCTGCATTTTGCAAAAGCATATTGCAGCGCCAAAGGACTGGAATACGAAACGGAAATGGAACAGCGCATTTACGAACTGGCGGAAGTCAATTCCGACATTCCGCATGTTGGCGCAATGCGACTGCTGGAAGCGAGCGACAT
>WRAL01000282.1 GCA_009780285.1 Treponema sp. | reverse complement strand
CGTCCTGGTGGCGCAGGAACAATAGCCCTTCGCCGAAGAAGGAGGGCGCGATGACCTTGGAGGAAACGATCGCCGAGCTGGAAAGGCTCGGCGACGTGAAAATAAAGAAGCGCTATGTCGCCAACGGCGCGCGCGAGCCGCTGTTCGGCGTGGCCACCGGCCGAATGAAGCCTCTTTCCAAAAAAATCGGAACGAACGCGGATCTGGCCGAGCGGCTTTACGCCACCGGCAATTACGACGCGATGTACTTCGCCGGGATAATCGCCGACGCGAAGGCCATGACAAAGGCTGATTTTGAGAGGTGGATTGACGCGGCCTATTTTCCCATGCTCCATGACTTCGTCGTCGCCGTCACGCTGGCGGAAAGCCCCTTAGCCCAGCCGGTGGCGGACGGCTGGATAGCCGCCGGCGACGAAAGGCGCGTGTCCGCCGGCTGGTCGTGCTACCAGTGGCTTTTGGGCTGGCTTCCGGACGAGGCCTTCGACGCGGCCAAGCTCGCGGCTATGCTGGAAATGGCCGCGAAGCGCGCGCGCGAAAGCCCGGACGTCGTCAAGGCGGCGATTCGCGGCTTTGTGGCCGCCGTCGGCGTTTCCTTCCTTCCCCTGCACGAGGCGGCGATAAAGGCTTCCGAGGCGATGGGCGATGTCGAGGTTTCCGGGAAGCGCGGGCCTGTCGTTTTAAGCCCGGCTCACGAGGAGATCCTAAAGGCGAGGGAAAAGGGCCGGCTTGGTTTCAAGCGCAGAGCGGTTCGTTGTTAGTGTTCTGGAATATTCAAATGACGGTATGCAGGTTGAGGTAATTCCTTGCCTGGCAAGGAATTATCGAACGTTCAATTTTGCAAACCGAATATTCCGGAACACTAGGGCCACTCTGCCTATGGCAGAGTGGCCTCCGGAGATTTGCCGCGCAAATCTCCACGCATTGGTTCAAGGAAACGAGCGAGCGAAATAAGGCAGGCGCATGATTTCCCTTAAAAACATCAACAAGACCTATCGCGTGGCGAAGCGCCGCGCCGGATTTATGCAGGCGGCGAAGGCGCTTTTTTCGCGCGAGCATGAGACGATCCACGCGCTGCGGGACGTAAGCTTTACGATAGGCGACGGCGAGATGGTGGGCTACATAGGCCCTAACGGCGCCGGCAAAAGCACGACGATAAAAATCATGTGCGGGATCCTTACGCCGGACAATGGGCTTTGCGAAATCAACGGGCGCGTTCCCTGGAAAAAGCGCGTCGCGCACGTTAGGGAAATAGGCGTTGTTTTCGGGCAGAGAAGCCAGCTTTGGTGGGACGTGCCCGTGATCGACAGCTTCGAGCTTATACGCGATATTTATAAAACGCCTCAGAATATTTACAAAAAAAACCTTGACGAATTGACCGAAATTCTTGGGCTGACGGAAGTTTTAAAAACGCCGGCGCGCAGCCTCAGCCTGGGACAGCGCATGAGATGCGAGATCGTGGCAAGCCTTTTGCACGATCCTAAAATACTTTTTTTGGACGAGCCGACGATTGGCCTTGACGCGGTTTCAAAAATCGCCCTGCGGCAATTTATCAAGCGCCTTAACGCGGAGCGCGGGACTACCGTGCTTTTAACCACGCACGATATGCAGGACATCGAGGCGCTGACCGAGCGCATCATCCTTATCGGAAAGGGTCGCGTTCTTTTGGACGGAAGCCTCGCGACGCTAAGGGAGCGTTCCCTTTCGCCCGACGCCGGTTCCGAGGAAATGGTCGCCGCGCTGTACAAAGAGCTTGAAATATGAGGCTCAAGCCCTACGCCGCGCTTTTTCGCATACGTTTCGTCAATTCGCTGCAATACCGCTCGGCGGCGATCGCCGGCCTTGCCACGCAGTTTGCGTGGGGCTTTATGTACATTCTTGCCTTCGCCGCTTTTTACCGCGAAAATCCCGAGGCATTTCCAATGACCTTTCAGCAAACGGTTTCGTACATTTGGCTGCAGCAGGCGTTCATGACATTGTTTTTTATCTGGTTTTGGGAAACCGGCATTATCGAATCGGTGGAAAGCGGCGGCATCGCCTACGATCTGGTTCGTCCCATGGATATGTGGGGCCGCTGGCTCGCGACGATCACGGCCAACCGTATCGCCCGCTGCGCGCTGCGCAGCCTTCCGATTGTAGTAGTTGCGCTTGTGTTGCCGGAGCCTTTTCGCTTGGCGCTTCCGGCCGATCCGGCGCGACTAGCGCTTTTTTTTCTTAGCATGATTATGACCTTGGGCGTGGTCGCGGCCTTTTCGATAATTCTTTACACTACGGCTTTTTACACGATCAACAGCCTTGGGACGCGCCTTGTCGTAAGCATTGCCTCGGAATTTTTGTCCGGCGGCTACATTCCCGTGCCGTTTTTTCCGGAGGCGCTGCGCCGCGTCGTTGAGCTTTCGCCCTTCGGAGCCATGCAGAACATGCCGCTGTTGATCTTCAGCGGCTATCTCGACGGCACGGGCCTTGCGCGCGGGCTTGGTTTGCAGGCGTTTTGGCTCGTAGCGCTTGTGGTGCTGGGCCGGCTCTTTTTGGCGCGCTCGCTTCGCCGTGTCGTCGCGCAGGGAGGCTAATTTGCGCCTTTACCTAAAATATTTTGCGATGCACTTAAAAAGCCAGATGCAGTACAAAACGTCGTTTTTCTTTACGACGCTGGGACAGTTCCTCGTTTCCTTCGCGACTTTTTTGAGCATAAGTTTTTTGTTCGCGCGCTTCGATTCGGTGGGCGGCTTCGCCTACGAGGAAGTCTTGATTTGTTTCGCCGCGATCATCACGGCCTTTTCGCTGGCCGAGCTTTTCGGCCGGGGATTCGACCGCTTTCCCGCGCTCATCGGCAACGGCGGCTTTGACAGAATCCTCGTGCGCCCGCGCGGCGCGGTCTTTCAGGTGCTTGCGTCGCAGATCGACTTTTCGCGCATGGGGCGTTTCGTGCAGGCTATCCTTATTTTCGCCTACGCGCTTCCGCGCGGCGGCATAGCTTGGACTCCTGATAAAATCACCGTGCTTGTGTTGATGATTGTATGCGGCGCGCTTTTGTTTTTCGGCCTTTTCGTCGTCTACGCGTCGATTTCCTTTTTCACGCTGGAAGGCCTTGAGTTTATGAACATTCTTACCAACGGCGCGCGCGAGCACGGCCGGCTTCCCTTTTCCGTCTACGGCGACGAGGTGT
>WRAL01000281.1 GCA_009780285.1 Treponema sp. | reverse complement strand
TTCGACCTCGGGCATTTTGCGCGCCGCCGAGTCGGTGGTCGCGCGCAACAGCGGGCGGCTGGGAAAAACCATGCGCGCCGAACGCGGCGGCGGGGAAAAGCCTCGGCTGGCCTTTTTGCCGGACCAGGACGAGGAGGCGGCCTTCTGCGCGGCCCTGGTCCAAAATGCGCGCGCGAAAAATCCCGGCTCGAGCGCCTACGGCGACTGGGCGATTCTGTACCGCACCAACGCGCAATCGCTGGGTTTCGAGATGGAGTTTTCGCGCAGGGCCATTCCCTATCGCGTTGTCGGCTCGCTTAAATTTTACGAGCGCGAGGAAATAAAGGACGCGCTGGCCTTTCTCGCCTTCGTCGCCAACCAGCGCGACGAGGTTGCTTTTCGCAGGATCGTCAACAAGCCGGCGCGCGCGCTTGGGCAGGCCACGGTGGACGCGCTTGTGGAAGAGGCGCGCGCTTTCGGCGGCGCGCTTCTGGACGCGGCGCGCGCGGCAAGCGAAAAAATGCGCCCGCGCGCGCGCAAGGGAATTTTGGCCTTTATCAAAGTCATCGACGACGCGAAGGCGCTTTTAAAATCCGGCGCCCTTAATATGGAAGAAAGCGCGCCGGCGCAAAAGAAAAAAAATCCCGCGCGCGCCGACGGCGAGCTTGCGCCGGGCGAGGGCCTTTCCCTTTGCGCCTATAGGCTGGTCGTCGATTCCGGCCTTGCCGAGCATCACCTCGAGCGCGACGAGATTTCCGGCAACCAAAGGATCGCCAACTTGCAGGAGCTTTTTAACGAGGCCACGCTTTTCCCCCGCACCGAGGAGGGCCTTTTCGCCTTCCTCGAACGCATGGAGCTGGATCGCGCGATGGACGGAGACGCGGAAGACGACGCGAGCGCCGACAGGGTAACGCTGATAACATTTCACAACACAAAAGGCTTGGAATTTCGCAAGGTAATTATGACAGGACTTGAGAACGGCATTTTTCCGCGCGAGGACAAGCGCGGCGACGAGCTTGAGGAGGAACGCCGTCTTTTCTACGTGGGCGCCACGCGCGCGATGGACGAGCTTTACATGACATGCTGCGCGCGCAGAAGAACCTTTGGCAAGTCCGCCCTCGCGCAGCCTTCGATTTTTTTGCGCGAGATCGACGCTGAATTCATGAAGGTGCTGGGAAACGCGCCCTATGGTTTCGGCGCAAGCGCAAGCGCTGGCTCAGGATGGGGAAGCTCCCCGACGCAAACGCAAAGCCAGGCGGAAATCGAATCCGGCTGGTCGCGCGGGCAAAGGCTTTTTCACGACGACTACGGCTACGGCTTTGTCGCCGGCGTTTCGGACAGCGATGAGGGACCGGTGGTGCTTGCGCGCTTTGAAACCGGAAGGGAAATACGCTTTTTGAGCGAGCATCAGGGCGGCGCCTTTGAAAAAATCGGAGGCGACGATTGATGGAGCTTCTTGGACTTGCCCCACAGATCCTGCGCGCGCGGGCATTCAGGCTTTACGCGCAAGGCGGCAGGCGCATAGTCGACCTCTGGCAAAACGGCGGCGCCGCAGCGCTCGGGCACAAAAGCGGCTCCCTTTTGCACGAGCTAAAAAACTATTGCGAAAGGGGACTTTCCGCGCCGGCGCCGCACTTTATGGAAGCGCGCTGCTTTAAGGCGCTACAGCGGATTTTTCCCGGCCGGCATTTTAGGATTTACGCTTCCCCGCCGCGCGCGCTTGAGGACCTCGCCGCGCAAGGGCTTGCCGCGCTTTGGCGGCCTTTCGAAAACGAAGGCGCGCATCTTTTCGTCGCGAAAAACGCCCCGCCGATTCTCGTTCCCGTATCGCCCGGCATACAGGCCTGGCGCGCGCCTGAAAATCCGGCCGGCGACGCCGGCGCGCTGCCGATTGGCTTTTGCGCCCTTGCCATCGCTGCGGAGGCGTCGATACGCGCGCTTCCCCCCGGCGACTTTCTCCCCCCGGCGCTTCTTGCCGTGGCCGCGCGCGGCCTTCACGACATTATCGCCGCGACCGATCGCGCCCGGCGTTTCCCGCGCGTGGAAAAGGCCCTGCGCGCGCCGGGCTGCGCATGGAGGCACAGGGGAATTTATCTGACGCATCAATGCGCCGGCGAAAATTGGGAAGCGCTTTTCCGCGCCTTTCTCGACGCGGGCTTTCTCCTTCCGCCGGATCCCTGTCAGCCGGCGATTCTGCCGGGCGAGCTTTCCGCCGGCGAGGAGGCGCGGCTGGCGGAATTGTTGGGCGGGGATACATGAGCGCGCAGGGACCGCTCGCCCAAGAACCTGCCCGCTTGACCGAAGCCCGCCGGCGCGTTACCCTGCGGATACGGAATTCATCCGGAACGTGCGCTGGGACGCTCCGGCGGAAGTTTATTTTGCCTCGCTTAAAAGGAGCCGTAACATGAAGCGCGTTGCAAAGACATATTTTGCCATACTGCTGACAGCGTTTTTATCCCTGGGCTTTTCCGCCTGTGATTCGTTCCCGCAGAACGGGTTCATCTTTGACGAAAAAACATTTAACTCCGAATGGAACAAATGGGAAAGCGGAAACGTTTTAGACTACAGTTTTACTTTGACCGGGCAGTTTCCTTATTGGGATATGGCAAGAGCAATCCTTATGTTCGACTATGAAGCGCATATTATTGTTAGAAATGGCGTGTTGGACTCATTCGAGTATGTCGGGGAAAATGTTCCTTACAGGGAAGGCGTGATTCTGACTCCTGAGTTTACGTCAATTTCTGATTTATACCGGAAAATATCCGACAGCGCGGATAAAGAAAAAGCCTGGTGGAGCAACAACTCGGGCAGAGGAATTATATCCACCGCCTTTAATGTAAAATATGATTCGCAATTACATTACATCACATTTTTCGAGCCTTTAAGCCGTTGGAAGCCTGGCTGGATAGTGGATACGACGGCTCATGCCGTCAGAATTTCAAACTTTACTGTTCTAGAAGACAAACGGTGAGTTGAATCAGCAGGAAAACTGCCGCGCGCAACAGTAAGATAATCCCTCGGTCGCCAAAGCCAGTTTGAGTATTGGAACGCTTGTGAAGAAGGAGCTTGCGGCGGTTTCGCCCTAGTGTTCCGGAATATTCAAATGACGGTATGCAGGTTGAGGTAATTCCTTGCCTGGCAAGGAATTACCGAACGTTGCGATTTTGCAAACCGAATATTCCGGAAC
>WRAL01000280.1 GCA_009780285.1 Treponema sp. | reverse complement strand
TTTCGAAGGCGACCGTGTCGCAAAGCACGGCGAGCGGGGCGTGGAACGCGCCGGCGAGGTTCTTTCCCGCGACGAGGTTTACGCCGGTCTTTGCGCCTATCGCGGAATCCGATGCGGCCATTACGGTCGTCGGCGCCTGTATGTAATCTATGCCGCGCAAAAAGATCGACGCGGCGAATCCGGCCAGGTCGCCGACGACGCCGCCTCCAAGCGCGATAATCACATCGTCCCTGTCGATCTCTTCGGCGGCGAGAAAGTCCAGCAGCTTAAAAAGAGTTTGCGGGTTTTTGGATTTTTCGCCGGGGGCGAAGACAAAGGACGAGGCGCGGAAGCCCGAGGCGCGCAGGCTTTCAATCGCCGCGTTTCCGCGCAGGGCGAACAGGGTCTCGTCGCTTACGAGGGCGGCGCGGCAGGGCGCCTTGTAACGCAGCGCCAGCGCGCCAAGATCGAGGCCCTTGCCGAAGATTGCCGGGTATTCCCTGCCGCGCGAGCGAGCCGTCGTTTCAAACGTCATTTTCCCGCCACCCCCTGCGCGCCGCGCTAGGAGTCCCGCAGCGCGGCGCGCAGGGCCTCCGCCTTGGCGCGCAGCCTGCCGAAACCGGCCGGCGTTATCGACTGCGGCCCGTCGCAGAGCGCGGCGCCGGGGTCGTTGTGAACCTCGATCAAAAGCCCGTCCGCCCCGGCGGCGGCGGCGGCCAGCGCCATGGACTCGACGTACCTCGCGCAGCCGGTGGCGTGGGAGGGATCGGCCAAAATCGGCAGGTGCGAAAGCTCCTTCACCACCGGAATCGCCGAAAGGTCGAGGGTGCTGCGCGTGGCCGTCTCGAAGGTGCGTATTCCCCTTTCGCAGAGGATCACGTTGGGGTTGCCGCCGGCCATTATGTGCTCGGCGCTCATGAGCCATTCCCTTATCGTGCTGGAAAGGCCCCGCTTGAGAAGCACCGGCTTGCCCGACTTTCCAAGCTCGCGAAGAAGCTCGAAGTTCTGCATGTTGCGCGCGCCGACCTGTATCACGTCCACCTCGGCGAACAGGGGCAGCTGCGACGCTTCCATTATCTCGCTGACCACCGGAAGCCCGGATGCGGCCCTCGCTTTCAGAAGCATCGTAAGGCCGTCGGCGCCGAGGCCCTGGAAGGAGTAGGGGGAGGAGCGGGGCTTGAAGGCGCCGCCGCGCAGGGCCTGCGCGCCCAGGGCCTTGATCTCGCGGGCTATGGCGCATATCTGCGCCTCCGTTTCCACGGAGCAGGGGCCGGCGATGACGAAAAAGCCGCCGCCTCCTATGGCGGCGCCATAGGAGGCGGCGATTTCCACCACCGTGTCCTCCCTGCGGAATTTCCGGCTGGCCATCCTGAACGAGCCGTCCGCGTCTTCCACTTTAGCCTTCCTTCTTTATGTAAAGCGGGACGGAGGCGACTTCCCTCTCGTCGATGAAAAGGGTGAAATTAACGACCCCGGGATCCTTGAACGCCATCTTGCCGATGGTGAAGACAAGGTGCGACACGGCGGTGGCGTTGCCCACGCCCTTCACGTCGAGGCCGCCCTTTATGGGCTTCATCGTCACCTCGCCTTCGAGGTCGCGCGCCTCGATGCGGAAGCTATGCTTGGAAAATTCCCATAGATCGAAGCGCAGCCTTATCACGACGGAAAGCTGGTTGTGCGCGCAGGGAAAGGACCTGGCGATGATCGTGTCGAAAGTTCCCACGATGGTCAGCTTTCCGCCGCATTCCTGAGCGAAGTCGCAAAAGGTAAAAAGCTCTATTTTCATGCAGCCTCCTATACGTACTGCCTGGGGCTCCTGTCCTCGACGAAGGCGCCCATCCTGGCGCAGGCGTAGTTCGCGAGGGAGGCGATCATCGCGTCGAGAAAGGCTCCGACGGCGACAAGGTAAAACGCTATGGGCCTGAGTATCAGGTATCCTTCCTCGTAGCCGCGCCCGAAGCCGAGGGACAGCGCGGCCAGCGCCACGTAGGCGCCGTTTCCGGGGTGGCGCGCCAGCATGAACGAAAGCAGCAGAGCGCTAAGCCCCAGCGACGTCGCGTCGGCGACGCTCATTCCCATGCCGGAGTACGAATGAAAAACCACGATGAAGGCGCTCGCCCCCACCATGGCGCTGCCCCCCCGGCAAAAAGCGGCGAGCATGGGAAGGACCAGGGCCGAGCTTCGCCTTTTCGCGCCGAAGCTTTCCTTCGCGTGCAGCGCCAGCGCCGGCATGGCGAAATTGATGTCGCCGGAAAAAAAGGCCGCGATCGCCGGCGCCACCGATCCGTAGAGCGCGGACAGCGGATTGGCCTTGGGCCGCAAAAGGCAAAGGAGGAAGGGAAGGGCGACAAGCCCGATCGCCGCGGCAATTATCCCCAGCGAGACCATCATCCAGTTGAAGACCGCCATGCTCGCCGCGTTCCTAAAGCGGATCGCCCAGTAGGCGCAAAGGGCGATCATCAGAAAGCCGAGTATCTCCACGAAGAACGACGAGATGTGGTAAAAAAGGCGCGAAAGCGAATCGGCGAGGCCGGCCATCTGCTTGCCGTGGGCCTTGTCGAAGGAAAGGCCAAGGCCGATAAAAAACGCCATGGCGTAAATGGGAAGGAGAAAAACCCCGTCCGAGGAAAGCGCCTGGAACATGTTAAGGGGGAACATTTCCAGGGCGCTGCCGGCCAGGTCGAAGCCGACGGCCTGCGCCTGTTCCTCGGCCACGATGGGAACGCGCCCGGGCGCCGAGGAAATGACGATCATCGTGGCGGTTACGCCCAGCGCTATCACGGCCGCCGACACGGCCGCCGAGACGAGGGCGGCGCGCAGGGCCGTGGAAAAAAGGCGCCTTTCCTCCCTCAATTTATGAACGCCTATCGCCAGGGAAAAAAACAGCATGGGAACAAGGGCGTAGCGTCCCAGGCGCAGCGCGAACTGCTCAAGCCACGGCAGGATCTCGGCGAGCCGGCCGTCCTGCGGCGACACAAGCCCCAGGATGATACCAAGAGCAGATCCCGCGAGCAGTTTTATCCAGATCTTCATCCCTGCATCATACAGGAAAATCGTTTTGTTAGCCATAGGGGGCCTTGCGGCCTTTTATCTAGTGTTCTGGAATATTCAAATGACGGTATGCAGGTTGAGGTAATTCCTTGCCTGGCAAGGAATTACCGAACGTTGCGATTTTGCAAACCGAATATTCCGGAACACTAGGG
>WRAL01000279.1 GCA_009780285.1 Treponema sp. | reverse complement strand
GACGTAGATGACGCCCCGGCTCAAATCCTGCGGGCTCGCGCCGGAGGTCTGCTCGCTTCCTAGAACGACGACGATCCCGACGGCCGAAAAGCTGGGCATAAGGTCTCGCGGCTCCACCGTCCCGCCGTAGTGCGCGTCGATGACTATGCTCCCGCCGCCCACCAGGCCGGCGGCCGGCCGCGTTATGCCGGGGTTGTGCGCAAGCTCCAGGCCGAAGGAAAGCATGCGCGGCATCTCGCCGGTGACGTCAACAAGCTCGACTATCACGGCGTAGGATCGATAGTAAAGGCCGTTAAACGAGGCCACCCGGTACTCCATCCCCTCGGAAAAATCGTGCCCGCTTTGGCCGGAGCGCTGGACGGCTCCGGCCGCGCGGACCGTCCCCTGCGACAGAAAGCGCGGGACGAGCGTCTCGGGCCGCGCGCCTGAGTAGAACACCCTTGCCCGTATCGTCCCGCTGTCGCCGCCCTCAGCTATCTGCGCCACCGAGGTGGCCGCTATGCCGGGGTTGTCCGCGGAGTCGAAGCGGAAGTCCGTGATCGCCGCCTCGCCTCCCGGTTCCCCCCTGAAAACGATGGAAAGAAGGTATTCCTTTTCCCGCCCGTCCCACCAGGTTACGACAAGCCTTCTCTGCTGCGGAATCCCCAGCGCGGCGTTGAGCCGGATTATCCGCCGGCCGCCGGAGATCTCCTCCCCTTCTATCCACAGCTTTTCCCCGTATATCGAGAAGCTGGGCGCAAGTTCAAGCTCCTGGCCGCCGTAGCCGGCGGGGAGCTGCGCCGTCATCGCCACGCCGTCCCCTGACACGTGCCCCACCGCGTCTATAAGCAAGACGGGGTTGTCGCGCTTGGCCAGGCGCAGCGCCCGCAGCAGCGGCTCCTCGACGACGGTCTCCACCGTCACCGTCCACTCGCGGGTGGAGCCCTGGGCGGAAAGAACGAAAAAGCTGACCGGGGCGGAAAAATCTATGGGAATATCCAGCTGAGGCGCCCTGAAGCCCTCGGTCCTCCTGATAAGATCGTAGGCGCGCTGGGCCAGGCCGCTTCCCGCGTTGAGCAGGGAGAAAATATCCTCGATGAGGTCCGCGCCGGGGAAGGCCGCCTGGACGTAGGGGAAGGTGATGGGAAAAATGGTCGCGCCCGGAGAGACGGCTATGCGCGGGACGATCCCGCTTAGGTCCGTCCCCTCGGCGACCAGAACCTTGACGAAACCGTGCTTCGCTATTTCGGCCTGGCCCAGCTGGCCGTCGATGCCGAAGGAGACGATCATGGCCTCGTCAGGCGGTATAAGATCGTGGTAGAAATTGTTGCAGGCGGCGAGGGCCAGCGCGAGCGCGACGGCTATTGCCATGTTTCTCATTCGATGCTCCTTTAGTCGCCCAGGGCGACTATCCTTTCTATTATGATCTCGACCGCGCGGCGAGCCTCATCGCTTCGGTCGGAATCCTCCGGCGCGTCGCGCGCGCCTATTATCTCCACGCGCATCCTATCCGCCGCTCCGGGGAGAGCCTGGGCAAGAAGCGCCGCGACCAGGGCCGCGCGCTCGGAGGAGAGGGCGTCGCGTCCGGCCTCGGTGCCGTGCTGGGCGGCGTAGGCTCGAAGGATCACGACGTCGTCGGGGCTTTCGCCCAAAATCGCCGCGGCGGCGAGTATCGCAGCCTCGCCGCCGGGAAGCATAAGGGCGCTGTCGGGCCAAAAGTTGACGACCAGCACGTCGCGCGCCTCCCTTAAGACCGCCTCCGGAGCGATAGCCGGCGCGGAGGCGATCAGCGGCGACGCGGCCATCTCTGGCGCCGGCGCGACGAATCGGGCGCGGAAGGGGCGCAGCGTGATGCCGGCCTCCATTACCGGCAGGATCAAACTGCCGTCGTTTTCAAACAAAGCGTCCACCCCGCCGCCGGCGCTCAGGCGAAGAATCCCGTCGAAAAGGTCCAGCGCGAGGGAGGCTCGAATCCCGGCCGTGGGCGTGCGCGCCTTCGACACGAGAAGCCTTTCCATGAGCCAGTCCAGAACGGCGGGATAGTGGCTGACGGTGGAAAAAACGTACCCGCCCATGGCCTCGGCCTGTATCGAAAGCCCGCCAAAAAGCGGCTGCGCGTAGCCGGCGCGCAGAAGCAGCGGAACAAGAGTCGCGTCCACGACCAGCGGATTGATGCCCTCAATGCGCGAGACGCCGGACTCGGCCTCGATGGACAAGCGCTGAAACCTATAGCCCAACGAGCCCTTAAAGCCCAAAAGCATCCTTACGTGCTCGGAAATAAGATTCGGCGCGATAAACTGGCCAGCGCCGGCGCGAAAGACGATCCCCTCGATCCAGCGCGTCGGACGCTCGTCCAATGCCTCTGCGCGCGCAGGCGACAGGGCCAGAAGCAGCGCCGCGACAAGCGCCGGGGTAAATTTTTTTAGCCTAAAGGCCGCTCCGGGGCGAATTTGTGTGTGTGTGTGTGTGTGTGTGTGTGTGTGTGTGCAAGAACCGCGCCAAGCGGGGAGAGCGACGGTATTTTTTTGGAGGCCCTACGTTTCATTTTACGAGAGTAAGGCGTAAGGACGCATTTGTCAAGCCCTCGCGTTGCCTCACGCAAAATACCACCGAAACAAAATAATGGCGCCGTCAGGCGCGGAAAAAGGAGGGCACGCCCTCCTTTTTTTTTGCCCGCTCGGAATGACGGTATCCGCCAACCTAAAACTTTTGGGCGGGACGAAGGTCCCGCCCAAAAGTTTTTCCTACAGAAAAGCGGCCTTCCCTCCAAGATGCCCAGCGCGTATGCCCTGCGCTCCGCCGCGCGCGGGCGCCGAGACATTTGGAGCGCAGCGACATGCCGAGGACCCGCGCGCGGCGGAGCGCAGGGGGCGGGCCAACGCGCCGTAGGCGCGTTGGCCTCGGAGTTTTGCTTCGCAAAACTCCACCCATGGTTGCCCGGGATCAAAGGCACTAGATCAAAAAGGCCGCGAGGCTACCAGTTCATGTCCGATTCGCCGGGCGGAAAAAGGTACAGATCCGGCAGGCGGAACGCCTTGCCGGAAGTCTGGGCCGAGGAAGCGTCGACGCCGGTCGCCGGAACCCGGAAGTGGTGGACTATCGGCTCGTGCAGGGGGGACTCGGCCTTCATCGAAAAATCGAAAAATCGGATCGCGCCGGCTTCTTCCGCCGGAACCAGGGCCGGCCAATAGGTGACGGTGCCCGGCG
>WRAL01000278.1 GCA_009780285.1 Treponema sp. | reverse complement strand
TGTAAACGAGGAACGAAGCGTTTCTTCCATTATTCAGGGCATTCTTTCAGAGTACGGCGCGTTGAGGCAGACGCTGCCTGATTTTTCGAACTAGGGGGCCGGAGCATGGCGACGGAACGAATCATGGATGGACTTTACAGGCTGCCGGTGCCCCTGCCCGGAAGCCCGCTCAAGGCCATAAACACCTACGTGCTGACCTCCGATTCGCGTAATGTCATCATCGACACCGGCTACAACATGCCCGAATGCCTTGAGGCCATGCGCGCGGGGATCGCCGAGCTTGGGCTGGACATGGAAAAAACCGACCTGCTGGCCACGCACTTTCACGCCGATCACACTGGCCTTATCACGCAACTTGTGTCGCCGAAATCGAAGGTCTACATGGGGAGCATAGACAAGGCCCTGTGGGTCAACATGATCTCCACCCCCGACGCGCACTGGTCCTTTTACGAGGACAAGCTTACGCTGGAAGGCTATCCGCCGGACGAGATGGAAAAAACCCGCATGCACAACCCGGCGCGGCGCTTCGTTTCGTCGGGTCTTGTGGACATAATCGAGCTTGAGGACGGGGACAAGGTGCGCGGCGGCGGCAGGGAATGGCAGGTCGTGCTGACGCAGGGGCACACGCCCGGCCATATCTGCCTTTACGACGCGGCCTCGAAAACGCTTGTCGCCGGGGACACGATCCTTTTTGACATCACGCCGAACATCACCTGGTGGAGGGAACTCGACGATTCGCTGGGCTCGTTTCTTGAAAGCCTGGATCGGCTTTCCAAGCTCGACGTGGAAATAACGCTCCCAAGCCACCGAAGCAATAACGGCTCGATGTACAATAGGATAGAGGAGCTAAAGGCGCATCACGCCAACCGGCTCCAGGACGTTCTGCGCATCGCGCGGGAAAATCCCGGCATAAACGGCTACGAAATCGCCTCGAAAATGACCTGGGCGATACGAGCCAGGGACTGGGACGACTTTCCGCCCGGCCAAAGATGGTTTGCCGTGGGAGAGGCGATCTCCCACATAAATCATTTGACTCTCGGCGGAAAATTAAAAGTGGAAAATGTAGGCGGCGTAAACAGGTATACATGCGCCTAGCGCCGCTTGTGTTTATGGCTGTTTGAAGGCATTTAGTTTTCGAGCAGATCGCAAAAAGCAAATACATACTATTTGCTAATTCGTCTTGAGGGGGATTTATATGGCGCTTGAGTTCACGCCGGATCTTGTAATTGGGGTATCTCACATCGATGGTCAGCACAAGGAGCTGATCAAAAGGATCAATAGCGTTTTAGCGGTCGGAACGGGATCGGCTAACAAAGAGGAAACCGAACGGCTAATCAATTTTCTGGGCGAGTACGTCGTAAAGCATTTTGCGGACGAGGAAGAGCTTCAGAAGAGCAGCGGCTTTCCGCAGTACGAATGGCATCGCGGGCAGCACAAGGAATACCTGGAAGAATTTAAAAAGCTCAAAGATGAATATGTTAAAAACGGGCTTACGCCAGGCTTTACGAATGCCCTGAACAATTCCGTAATCGCCTGGGTCGTGCGGCATATCCAAACCGCCGATAAAGAGCTTGGCGAGTTTGTAAACAGCAAATAGGCGGCCCGCTTAGGTAGCGGTCGTCTCCAAGGCAGTCGCCCTCTCCAAGGGAGCCGCCGTCTCCAAGGGAGCCGCCGTCTCTGGCGCATGAGCGCGGCGGGCTCCCGTTTTCTCTTGCGTCCGCAGGCTGGCCGCGTTTCCCTCTGTCCCCCCAAAACGACTACACGCGCGTATAGTGGAATTTCACGAAAAGACGAATTTTCTAAAATTTTTGCTTGACAGCTAAATGAGACTGTGTAATCATTAATGGATAGTATTGCGTTGCCAATACCACGAGCAAAGCGGCGATGCGCCGCTTACATTTGGAGGAGGTAAAAATGTCCTATCAGACTACCAAGGAACATGAGGATCTGCGGGCCAAGGTCAGGGCCTTCGCGGAAAAGGAAATTAGGCCGATCGCTTTCCAGATGGATCAGGAGAACCAATTTCCCCACGAGCAGGTAAAGGAGCTCGGCAAAATGGGGATTATGGGCATTCCTTTTCCCACGAAGTACGGCGGCATGGGGCTTGACAATATCAGTTACGCCATCGCGGTCGAGGAGCTTTCGAGGGTTGACGGAACGACCGGCGTTATCTGCTCGGCGCATACATCCCTTTGCCTGTGGCCGATCTACGCCTACGGAACCGAGGAGCAAAAGATGAAGTACCTTGTGCCCCTGGCCAAGGGCGAAAAAATCGGCGCCTTCGGCCTTACAGAGCCAAACGCCGGCAGCGATTCCGGCGGCACGGAAACCACCGCCGATCCGGACGGGGATTTTTTCGTGATCAACGGCAACAAGATCTTTATCACTAACGCTCCGGTGGCCGACACCTACGTCGTTACCGCCGTTACGAACCCGGGCATGGGCCTTCGCGGAATCAGCGCCTTTATCCTGGAAAAAGGAATGCCGGGCTTTACCTTCGGGGACAAGTACGACAAGCTGGGCATCCGCGCCTCTTCCACCTGCGAGCTTATTTTCAACAACGTGCGCGTCCCGCGCGCCAACCTCTTGGGCAAGGAAGGCGAGGGCTTTAGGATCGCGATGTCCACGCTTAACGGCGGCCGCATCGGCATCGCCGCGCAGGCGCTGGGAATCGCGCAAGGAGCCTTCGAGGCGGCGCTGGCCTATTCCAAGGACCGTGTGCAGTTCGGCCAGCCAATAGCCTTTAATCAGGGCGTTTCCTTTAAGCTGGCGGACATGGCCACGAAGCTGCGCGCCTCGCGCCTTTTGGTTTACAGCGCCGCCGACCTTAAGGACAACAAGCAGCCCTACGGAATGGAAGCGGCGATGGCGAAGATGTACGCCTCCGACGTGGGCTCCGAAATCTGCAACGAGGCGCTTCAGATCCACGGCGGCTCCGGCTACATGAAGGGAATGCTCGTCGAGCGCGCCTATCGCGACATAAAGATCACGATGATCTACGAGGGAACGAACGAGATTCAGCGGGTGGTAATCGCTAGCTACATCATCGGCAAGGTTTCCAAGAAAGAAGAAAAAACCAAGAAGTCCGGCGCTCCCACCGGCATCACAGGCATCCGCAAGAAGACGATCTTCAAGGACGGAAGCGCCGCCGAAAGGGTGGCGCAGCTCGTGGCGGCCCTGAAGGCGGAC
>WRAL01000277.1 GCA_009780285.1 Treponema sp. | reverse complement strand
TTGCGCCCCGGGAATGGAGGAGATAGATGCCGTTCGGACCGCGCCCCCGCGCGCTTTTTTCGCTCGCCGCGCTTTGCCTTGCCTGCGGCGCCTTGGCCACGGGCGCCTTTGCCTTTGGCTCCAGGGACAGCTCCCGCGCGCGCGGCGCAGAGATCGAGGCCCAGGGAATCGTGCGCCTTGTGGGAAGCGGCCCGACGGCGACGCTCGTCATTTCCGGCGAGGAGCGCGAATGGCACGTCGACCGGGAGGAGCGGGAAAAGCTTTTCGACCTGCAGCAGCGCGTCGTGCGGGTAAGGGGCCGCGAAAGCTTCCAGGATCTTACTTTCGCAAGCGGGCTTCCAGCCGGCCGGCGCTACACGCTCAGGGACATTGTCGTCCTTAGCGTCTCGCCCTGACCGGGATGCGCCGGCGTCCCAGGACGTCATGCGCCACGGAAAATTAACCACGGAGGACACGGAGTTACACGGAGGGAGAGCGAGCATTGGCGCGCGGCGCGCCACGGAAGGGGGATTTGCTCCGTGAAACTCCGCGGTAATTCGCGAAATTGATTTCCGTGCCATCGCCCGGGGCTATTGTTGAAAGGACGCGTTTATTGTATAGTTGCGCAAACAAAGCGGAGGCGCCGGCCTTTCCGGCGCTTTGGGGACGGTGAAAATGGCGACAGAGGGCGCGGCGCGCGATTATTCGGTGGAACGTCTTGGGGAGCGCAACATTCGCTCGCCTATCTCCATGGCGCCGGCGCAGGGCGCCGGAATCGCCAACTACGTTACGGACGACGAGTTCATTCTTATTGACACCTGGGTCAACTCAAAGAAAAAAACGCCCGGCGAAAAGCCCCGAATGCTGGAACGCGCCGGCCCAAGGGAAATGGTCTACTTTAACCCGGCGCACGTTCACGCCGGCATCGTAAGCTGCGGCGGGCTCTGCCCCGGAATCAACGACGTGATACGCGCCATCGTTCGCTGCCTTTGGTACCGCTACGGGGTAAGGCGCATTTCCGGCATTTCCTACGGCTACAAAGGATTTTTGCCGGAATTCCAGTTTCCGGTAAAGCCCCTCGATCCGGACATCGTGGACGACATTCACAAACTTGGCGGAACCTTCCTGGGAAGCGCGCGCGGCGGCGGGGATACGGCCAGGTTCGTGGACGCGATGGAAAGGCTCAATCTAAACATGCTTTTTACCATAGGCGGGGACGGCACCCAGCGCGGCGCGCTCGCGATAGCCGAGGAGATCGAAAAAAGGCGGCTTAAGATCGCCGTCATAGGAATTCCAAAAACCGTTGACAATGATTTTTCGATCATAGACCGCTCCTTCGGCTTTTACACCGCCGTCGAGAAGGCCACCGAGGTTCTGGCCGCCGCGCACATGGAGGCGGATTCGGCTATCAACGGAATCGGCCTTGTTAAAGTGATGGGACGCGAGTCCGGCTTTATCGCGGCCTGCACGGCGCTTGCGAGCCACGAGGCGAACTTCGTCCTTATTCCCGAGGTTCCCTTCGACCTGGACGGGCCGAACGGATTTCTCGCCAGCCTGGAGCAGCGGATCCAGAGGCGCGGGCACGCGGTGATCATCGTCGCGGAAGGAGCGATGCAGGACGAGCTTCTTTCCGCGCGCGAGACCGACGCGAGCGGGAACCTCAAGCTGGCCGACGTGGGCACCCATCTGCGCGACCGGATCAACGCCTACTTCGCCGAAAAAAAGATTGAAATAAACCTTAAATACATCGATCCAAGCTACGTGATCCGATCCTCGCCGGCGAACCCCAGCGACTCGATTTACTGCGAGCGCCTGGGAAACGCGGCGGCGCACGCGGCCATGTCCGGAAGGACGAAAACCCTTATCGGCCTTGTCAACAATAAATACGTTCACCTGCCCATAGAGGCGGCCATAGCCGAGCGCCGCTACGTGGACCCCGAGGGAAACCTTTGGCGCGACACCCTTGACGCGACCCACCAGCCGGTTTTCATGCTTAACAAGCCGGCGCGGTAAAGGCATAGCCATGAACGATTCGCTGCCTGAAAATCCCAGGCACAACATACAAAGCTACATTCTGGGGGCCATTCTTGTCCTTTTATTGATAGCCGTCCTTAGGCTTTTCACGCCTTTTTTTAGCTTTCTTTTATGGTCGATACTGCTTTACGTGATCGTAAGCCCGATTCACCGGCGCGTGGTCAAAAACATCAACACAAAAACCATAGCCGGAAACCTGCTGCATAAATTTTGGGCTCTTGTTTTTACCTTCGCAACGCTTTTGGTGATCTGCGTTCCGGTGTTTTTCGTTTTTACCGCTTTTTTGCGGCAGGCGATGGAGCTTGGGCGATCCATTTTGGAGACGATGGCGGTAAGCCCGGAGGGCCTGCAGGATTTCTACGCCGTTCTTGCCGATCTTATTCGAAACGTTTCGGCCGAGCAGATCGTCGTGACGGCCGGCGACATAGACCTGTACATGCGCACCTTTTTATCGACGCAGATTCAGAACATACTTCTGGTCGGCGGAAACATTGTCATTAATATAGGCACTTTTTCCATCTCGGTGATCGTGTATTTATTGATAATGACTTTCTCGCTTTTCTTTCTGTTCGCCGACGGCCCGTATCTTTCAAGATTGTTCCTCCGCACCATTCCTATCAAAGAGGAATACATTGTCACCCTTACCTCCAAATTTTTGGACATAACCCGAAACCTGTTTTTAGGCTACATCATGGTCGCGCTCATGCAATCCACCGTGGCCTTTATCATCTTTACGATTTTCCGGGTGAACGGCGCCCTGGTTTTTTCGGTGATCACCTTCGTCCTTGTGTTTATTCCCATGATCGGGGCGCTGACGATATGGCTGCCTTTAGGAATAGTGATGATGGCCAGCGGAAACGTCGCGGCAGGGCTTTTGTTCATGGCCCTTTCGGCTATTTTTATCTCCGGCATTGACAATATTCTTAGGCCGATTTTCCTGAAGGACAGAATCCAGCTTCATCCGCTTATCATCTTTTTCGCGATACTGGGAGGCCTCGTGGTCTTTGGCTTCAACGGCCTTATTCTGGGCCCCATGCTGGTTATCTTTTTCCTTACCGTTCTGGATCTGTTCCTTACAGAGCATAGGATCAACGCGCCGAGTAGCTAGTGTTCCGGAATATTCAAATGACGGTATGCAGGTTGAGGTAATTCCTTGCCCGGCAAGGAATTACCGAACG
>WRAL01000276.1 GCA_009780285.1 Treponema sp. | reverse complement strand
TTTATTCCCTCGGCCTGCATGAAGGCCTCGATGCCGTCGATGATTTCGAGCATGGCGCGGGGGTTGGCGAAGGTCGCCGTGCCGACCTGCAGGGCCGTGGCGCCCGCCATGAGGAATTCCAGCGCGTCGCTCGCGCAGGCTATGCCGCCCATGCCGACTATGGGAACGTCGGGGCCGAGATCGCGCCTGAGTTCCCAGACCATGCGAAGGGCTATGGGCTTTATGGCAGGGCCGGAAAGGCCGGCCGTTCCGTTCTCGAAAACCGGCCGTCGGCTGCGCAGGTCGAATGCCATGGCCTTGAAGGTGTTCACCAGGGATAGCGCGTCGGCGCCGGCATCAAGGCAGGCGCGAGCGACGGCGGCAATGTCGGCGGCGTTCGGGGAAAGCTTGGCCATTAAGGGCTTGGATCCCAGCGCCCCGCGCGCGCGGGCCACGACCTCGCCGGCGCATTTTGGGTCGAGGCCGAAAGCCATTCCTCCGGCCTTTACGTTGGGGCAGGAAATGTTCAGCTCCACCATGTCCACGTCGCTTTCGGCCAGGAGGAACGCGCCGGCCTCGTAGTCCTCGACCGTGGAGCCGCAAAGGTTGGCGATAGCCGCCGGGCCAAGGTCGCGCATGAAGGGAAGGTCGTCCTTTATGAAGGCGGCGACGCCGGGGTTTTCAAGGCCGATGGAATTGAGCAGGCCGGAAGGGGTTTCCCAGATCCGCGCGCCCGTGTTCCCCAGCCTTGGCTTGATCGTAAGGCCCTTGGAGCAGATGCCGCCGAGCCGGCCTGCATCGATGATCCGCGCGTATTCCCGGCCGGAAGCGAAGGCGCCGGAAGCGGCGATCACCGGATTGCGCAAGGAAAGACCGGCGACGCTGACGGAAAGATCGGGCGATTTATCCATCGAGAACCCCCTCGCGCGCGTCGAAGATCGGGCCTTCGGCGCAGCAGCTTAGGCTGCGCTCGGCTCCTTGCGCCCTGACGCGAATGGAGCAGCCCTTGCAGGCGCCGACACCGCAGGCCATGCGGCTTTCCATGCTTACAATGCATGTAACGGAGGCGGCGGCGCATTTTTTGTAAACGGCGCGCATCATCGCTTCCGGCCCGCAGGCAAAGACCGCGGCGTATGCGCCGGGATTAACAAAGTCCGTTATTCGCCCGGCGCGGCCAAAGGAGCCGTCCTCGCTTGAGAACGCGGCGCTTTCGCATTTGTCCAAGGCGCCGAGAAAAAACGCCTCCCTTCCGGCCTTGGTCCAGGCGCCGGATCGAAAGCCTGCGTAAAAGTCGAAGCCTTTTCCCCCGCTCTCGCGCAGCAGCGCGAGAAGCGGCGCCGCGCCCACGCCGCCGCCGACCAGGGCTATTCGCCCCAATTGCGCCGGCGAGCCTTCTGCCAGGAAATCGGCCCAGGCATTTCCCAGCGGGCCGATGAGCCGCGCCTTTTCGCCCGGACGCAGATCGGCAAGCTCGCGCGTTCCCTCGCCTCTTTGCGCGATCAGAAAGGAAACGATCCCGCGCTCCGGCTGCCATGCGGCAAGGCTTATCGCCCTGGGCAAAAGAACGCCGGAGCGCAGGGGCTTTAGCATGAAAAACTGCCCGGCCTTTGGCGGCCGGCAAGGATCCCAGGAAAAATCCAGCCGGAACAGTTCGTCGCTTACGGTTATGTTGGCAAGAAGCTCGCGGTTTTCGCAGGCCGGGCTTGGCGCTTCGCTCATGGCCGCGCCACAATCGCGGCGCTCGCGGCTATCGCCGCGCGAATCGCGTCGCGCATCTCGATGGCGGCCTCGCGCGCGCACCCTGCCGCCGCCTCGATCGTCGCCTCGGATTCCGGCAGGCGGCTTTTCCAGGCGGCGATTATCGAGCGAGAGGCGTTTACCACCCCGCCGTTTCCCTCGCGCAGCAGCAGGGCCGCCTCGCTCGCGCCGGCGCCCTGCGCGCCGTAGCCAGGTATAAGGAAGAAAAGGTTGGGATATTTCTCGCGTATCTCCGCCGACTCCCGGCTGTCCGGGCATCCCACCACGGCGCCAAAAAGCCCGTAGCCGCGCTCTCCCGAGCGCGAGCGTTCGCCAGAGAGCGCAAGCTCGGCGAGCCTGTCGGCGACGGCTTTGTACAGCGGCCTTTTTCCGCCCGGCGCGTCGGCTTGCAAGTCCTGAAAGTCGCGCGCGCCCGGATTGCTCGTGCGCGTAAGGACGAAGGCGCCCTTGCCCCGCGCGGCGGCCTCCTCGAGCCAGGGCTCCAAGGTATCGATACCCATGTAGGGGGAAAGGGTTACGAAGTCCGCCTCGAAGTCGCCGGAAAAATGCGCCCGCGCGTAGGCCCGCGCCGTTTCGGCTATGTCGCCGCGCTTTACGTCGGCGATTATAAGCCGGCCTTTTTCCCGCGCGTAGGCCAGGGTTTGGGCGTAGGCGGAAAGGCCGGCCAGCCCCATCTCCTCGTAGTACGCGATCTGCGCCTTGAAGCAGGCGGCCACATCGCCGGTCGCGTCGATTAGGGCCTTGTTGTAGGCCAGCGCTGCCTGCGCGTCGCCAAGGCCGGCCCTCGCGCCGGGCGGGACATGCGCCGCCGCCGTGTCCAGGCCCACGCAAACATGTCCCTTTTCCGCCACCGCGTCAAAAAGCCTGTCCATGTAGTTCATGCTTTTTCCCCCTGCCTTTTTTTGTTTGATGCCTTGATCTATGCCGGAAACAAGGGGAAGTATCAAGGGCCAAGGCAGGGAAATCAATTTTCAGCCAAGCCGTGGAATTTTTAACCACGGAGGACGGGCCAATCCGCCTGCGGCGGATTGGCCTCGGAGTTACACGGAGGAAGAGCGAGCATGAGCGCGCCGCGCCGTGGGAACCGTAGTGTTCCGGAATATTCGGTTTGCAAAATCGCAACGTTCGTAATTCCTTGCCAGGCAAGGAATTACCTCAACCTGCATACCGTCATTTGAATATTCCGGAACACTAGGCGGATTGAAACTCATGTAACTCCTCTTTACTCCGTGTCCTCCGTGAAACTCCGTGGTTGATTCTTCTTCAAAAAATTGATTGCCTTGGCCAAGGCACTGAAATCAGTTTCCAGCAAAGCCGTGGAATTTTTAACCACGGAGTTACACGGAGTTACACGGAGGAAGAGCGAGCATGAGCGCGCCGCGCCGTGGGAACCGTAGTGTTCCGGAATATTCGGTTTGCAAAATCGCAACGTTCGTAATTCCTTGCCAGGCAAGGA
>WRAL01000275.1 GCA_009780285.1 Treponema sp. | reverse complement strand
CGGCTCGCGGCTCGCGGCTCGCGGCTCGCGGCTCGCGGCTCGCGGCTCGCGGCTCGCGGCTCGCGGTGACTTTCATGCGCCAATCCTACCACGGAAGGCGGTATCCGTCAAGCCCCTCGCCTTGCCTTTACGCGCCGCGAACAAGGCCGGAAGCTTGCGCGCTTGCCAAATCCCCATCCAATGGCGATATTTTATGCATCGGTTAACGGCGCTTGCGCCTTCGCCGGCATTATGGTACGCTGGGCGGGCGTTCGCGGGGCGGCCCGCGCTCCCTTAGTTCTTCCGCCCGGAGGCGGCATGGAGTTACACGGTATTGGCGGAAATGGGTTTCTTCGCTCGGCATAATGTTCTGTCCCGATTCCGGCCAAAAGCCTGGGCTCGACGCGCGCTTCTGGCGGCGCTTCTGGCGGCGCTTTTCCTCCCGGCCTGCGATTCGCGGGACCAGCGCTACACGGCCAGCATTATCGGGCCCTTCGACACGGTTACCTTCCTTGTGGGCTACGCGAGAAGCCAGAGGGCTTTCGACGGATACGCGAGCGTCGTTTTCGGCCAATTGGAAGAGCTTCACAGGCTGTACGATATTTTCAACGCCTACGAAGGGCTTGACAACCTTTACGCGGTAAACGCGATGGCCGGCGTCGCGCCGGTAAAGGTCGAGCGAGCGCTTCTGGACATGCTCCTGGCGGCGCGCGAGGCCCACGAGATTTCCGGCGGGATGAACAACCCGGCCATGGGCGCCGTATTGCGCATTTGGCACGACCATCGCGCGCGGGGCATCGAGTCGCCCCAGGACGCGACGCTTCCTTCCATTGACGCGCTTCTTGCCGCCGCCGCGCACGTAAGCATGTCGGACCTGATCATCGACGAGGCGGCCGGCACGGTTTTTCTTCGCGACCCGGGGATGTCCCTGGACGTCGGCTCGGTGGGAAAGGGCTTCGCCGCGGGCCTCGCGATGGAGGCGGCGGCGCGGGCCGGGATGCGCTCGGCGCTTTTGAGCGTGGGCGGGCACGTCGTGGCGCTCGGCCCCCCGAGGGGCCGCGATCACTGGAACGTCGCCGTCGAAAACCCGCTCGCCGGGGCGGAAGGCCAGCCGGACAATCTGGACATCGTCGCGCTGGCCGGTGGCACGGTGTCGGTAAGCGGCGCCTACATACGCTTTTTCGAGGTCGCCGGGCAGTCCTTCGGGCACATAATCGACCCCCGCACGCTCATGCCGGCGGCGCTGTACAGCCAGGTGGTCGTCGTCCACCCGGAATCCTGGGTCGCGGACGCGGTTTCCACGGCCCTTTTTATCCTGCCCAGGGAAGAGGGCCTGGCTCTGGCGAGGGCCGCCGGCGCGGAGGCGCTGTGGATCGACTTTGACGGCAACTGGCATTACACGCCGGGATACGCGCGCCTTTCGAGCGCGCTTCCATAAGACTTGACTGGAGGACAATTGGATGAAGAAAGTGGTCGTGCTGGGAGCGGGCTACGCCGGCGTTCTTATCGCGAAAAAACTAGCGAAAATGGCGAAAAAGGCCAAGCGGCAGGTGGAGATCACCCTGATCGACAGGAACCCCTTCCACACCATGCTCACCGAGCTGCACGAGGTGGCGGCCTGGCGCGTGGACGAAAGCAGCATTCGCATAGATCTTAAAAAGATTTTCTCAGGCCGCGACGTGAACGTCGTGATGGACGACATCGAAAGCGTCGACTACGATCAAAGGACGCTGCGCGGAAAGGCCGGATCCTACAAGTACGACAGGCTCGTCCTGGCGACCGGATGCAAGCCCACCTACTGGGGCGTCCCCGGCGCCAAGGAACACGCCTTTCCCCTGTGGTCCTACGCGGACTCCCTGCGCCTGCGCGAGCATGTCATGAGCATGTTCCGCGAGGCCTCGACGGAGACGGATCCGGAAAGGAAAAAGGCCATGCTTAACTTCTATATAATTGGCGCCGGCTTTACCGGAGTGGAAATGGCCGGCGAGCTGGCCGAGTTCGTTCCCTTCGCCTGCGAGAAGTTCGGGATAAATCCGGCCGCGGTAAAAATTCATTTGCTCGACGCGCTTTCCCGGATCATGCCGATATTTCCGGAAAAGGTTACCGACAAGGCAATGCGCCGCTTTGAAGAGATGGGCGTGGACGTAATGCTCGAGGCGAAGATCACCGGCCTGAGCGAGGGCGGCATCGAGTACGAGCTCGGCGGCAAAAAGGTCGTCGACGCAAGCGCCACGGTGATCTGGTCGGCCGGAACCGAAGGCTCGGAGATCGCGCTTGCCGCCGAGGAGCTGGGAATAGAGCCGAAAAGCCGAGGGCGCGTAAGAGCCGACAAATACCTGCGCTCGGAAAAAGACAAAAACGTCTACGTCGCCGGCGACAACATGTTCTATATTCCCGAAGGCGAAAGCGCGCCGGTGCCTCAAATGGTGGAAAACTGCGAGCATTGCGCAAAGGTAATCGCGATAAATATTATGGCGGAGGCGTCAGGCGCCCAGCCGCAACTTGAATACAAGCCCTCGTTCCACGGCGCGATGGTAAGCATAGGCGGCAAGTACGGCGTGGCCTACGTGGGCACGGCGGCCAACTCGATAAGCCTTGCCTCTTTTTTCGCCATGCTCGCAAAGCATGTGGTCAACATGATCTATTTCGTGCAGGTGCTGGGCTGGAACAAGGTCGGCGCGTATATTTACACGGAATTTTTCACCATGCGCAACAGGCGCAGCTTCGTCGGCGGGCATTTTTCCAACCGCACGCCCAGCTTCCTGCTCGTGCCGCTGCGCCTTTTTATGGGAATGTTTTTCGTCTATTACGCCTACAGACGCTTTACCCTGGGCTGGCTTGACGCGAACATGCTCGGCCCATACTTTGAAAGCCTGCGGGGAGTGTTCAGGCCAAGCCTTTTGGAAATCGAGCTTTGGAACCAGTTCCGCTTTTCGCTTTTTATTCTGAACGACTACGTTCACATGTGGTTCCAGATGATGCCCTTTAGCTGGTTCGTCGAAACCTTCGTCATCGCCAGCGAGGCGCACATTATGTTCTGGCAATGGGCCATCGTTCTTAGCACGCTGCTTGTGGGCCTTGCGCTTATCGCCGGCTGGTTTACCACCCTGGCCTCGTTCTACGTTATTTTTTACGCGGTCGTTTACATTCTTTCCGGCGGGCTTGCTTTTGGAAACATGTGGATACCCTTCGCCGGCCTCGCGATGATGTTCAGCGGCGGAAAGGTTCTGGCTTTTG
>WRAL01000274.1 GCA_009780285.1 Treponema sp. | reverse complement strand
GTGCAATAGCGGCAGTACATCGAGCATTGATCGGTAACAAGAAACAAGACACGATCCGGATAGCGGTGCGTAAGGCCGGGAACCGGGGAGTCCGTGTCCTCGTGCAGCGGATCCTCCTGGTCCTCGGCGGACCGGCTAAGCTCGGAAACCGAGGGGATGCACATCCTGCGAACGGGATCGTGCGGATCGTCCGGGCGGATCAGCGAAAAGTAATATGGAGTGATTCCCACCCGAAGCGTCTGAAAGCACTTGGCGATTCCCTCCTCCTCTTCCGCGCTGATCGTTATCAGCCTTTTGATGTCCACAACGGATTGAACCCTGTTGCGCACCTGCCATCTCCAGTCGTTCCAATCCTCCGCCGGAATGTCCTTGAAAAGCTCATTTCCTTTCATCCGAGTCTCCCCTTACGCATACGCGCGTTCAAAAATTTTTCTAAGCTCCACGCTTTCGCGAAGCTCGGCAAGAGTTATTTCCGCGTGGCCCTTGGTATAGCCGTTTCCAATAATCATGTTAACGTCCTTGCCGGCGCCTTCGGCCCCCAGCGCGGCCTTGGTAAAGCTGGTCGCCATCGAGAAAAAATAAACGATGCCGCCGTCGCGAACGGGCAATATGCAGGACATTTCGACGTTAGGAACATTGACGACGTTTATCGAAATGTCGTATTCCGCTCCGTCGTTCGCCGCAAGCGTTTTTTGCAAAACCTCGGTCGGCTTTGTCGCGTCGCACACAATCGCCTTGTGGCAGAATTTATTTTCAAGCAATTTTTTCCTGTCGTTTTCGTCCATGCAAATGCCGACAACCTTTCCGGTCGGGCCAACCCTTTTCATGGCCTCGTAACAGCAAAGCATCCCGGACTTTCCGGCCGCGCCAAGGATCAAAACCGAGTCGCCCAGCCTTACCAGCTTGGCCGTTTGCGCCGGAGCGCCGGCCACGTCAAGCGCGGCAAGGGCAAGCGCCTCGCTCATGTCCTCCGGCAGCTTGGCGTAAAGGCCGGATTCAAAAAGAATGGCCTGCGCCTTTACGTCCACGCGATCGATGCCCGCATGAAGCGCCTTTATCTCGTCTATGCGCAGGGGCGTAAGCGAAAGCGAGACCAGCGTCGCGATTTTGTCGCCGATTTTTACGTCAAGATTTTTAAGATCCGAGCCTATTTTCGCGACGCGACCTATAAGCATTCCGCCGGATCCTGTTACCGGATTTTGCATCTTTCCGCGCTCGCTTACGATCTCGATTATTTTCGCCTTGATTTTTTCCTCGTCTCCGGCGGCCTCGGCCTTGATCTGCGCGAAAGAGGCGGAATCGATGTTCAGCGAAATAACGTCGATAAGAATCTCGTTCGGGTACAGGACGCTCATGTCGTTGTCGATTTTTTGCGCCGCCTGCGGCATTCCGCCCAGCGGATCAATGGCCCTGTGCGTTCCGTATTTGCATGGTTTTTTCATTAATCAAGCCTCCAATTTCTTCAAACCCAAAATGGCGCGGGTCTCGTCCGGCTCGGCGATTTCCCGGCCGAGAATCCGCGCCAGGCGCGCGGCCTTTTCGACAAGCTCGCCGTTGGACTTCGCCAGAACGCCTTTTTCCAAATAAACATTGTCCTCGAAACCGACGCGAACGTGCCCGCCGCTTACGATGGACATGGCCGCCACGGAAAAAGCGCCGCGCCCGATTCCGCTTGCCGTAAAGCTCGACCCTCGCGGAATGCTGCCAAGAAGAAAGGCGAAGTCGCGCAGGGTGGCGGAAATGCCGCCGTTAACGCCCATGACAAAATTAAAGTGCATAGGCGCGGCGATAAAGCCCTGCGCGCAAAGGCGGATCGCCATGTCGATCATTCCCTTGTCAAAAATCTCGACTTCCGGCTTTATTCCAAGGCCAATCATCTTTTGCCCGAATCTTTTTATCATGTTTTCGGTGTTGACAAAAATATCGTCGCCGCCGAAATTGCAGGTGCCGCAGTCCAGCGTCGCCATCTCGGGGCGCAGGTCAAGCGGCGCAAGGCGCTCCTCTTCGGACATGCCCACGCTTCCGCCGGTCGAGGGCTGGACGATCACGTCAGGGCAAAGGCGCCGAATCTCCGCGATGCACTGCGCGAAGCGCTCCCTGTCCTGCGTCGGCCTGCCGTCGTCCTCGCGAACGTGCAGGTGAATGACGCTCGCGCCGGCCTCGCGCGCGGCCTTCGCTTCCAGCGCGATCTCGCGCGCCGTGTAGGGCACCGCCGGATTTTGCGCCTTCGTTACTTCCGCGCCGCAAATCGCCGCCGTGATCACCAGCTTTTCCATGCAAATTTCCCCCATCGTTTGAGTCCTTCAGCTCTCCATGGAAGTGATTTTACCGCGCGCGGCGGCGGCCGTCAAATTCTTTTTGGAATCCACTTATAGGCCGCGTCAATCAACAAGAGCGCCATTCATGGCGGGGCTGTTGATTGGCGGCGTTTAAGAGACATATACGATACGGGCCACAGCGGGGTTGCGCCAGGGCTCGGGTCGGCTCTTACTGCCCGTTTTGGGCAAGATACTCGCCGATCCTCTTGTCCGTTCGCGTAATGTGTTCCGCAATCCATCTTTTAAGGAAGAGCATGAACTCCTCGGCCGTGTCGCTCAAGTTGCCTGCGATGCTCGCCGCTCCCTTTGTAACCTCGGCAACAAAAAGGTCGTGCTCCTTGCAATGAATTTCGTATTCCGGGTAGCGGATTTCCCGCATGATCTTTTCTTCGGTGCTAAAATGGTTTGTTACGTAATCCAAGGCGATCTGCAAGGTTTCCCTAAAGCGCTCGATAACGGCTCCATCCTGGTAAGCCTCGTACAGATTGTTTGTTACATCAATAAGTCCCTTGTGCTGCTCGTCGATCTCCTCAACCCCGACAGTCAGACTGTCGGCCCATTCAATAAATTTCTGTTTCATACCTCATATTATAAGGCGCTGTAGGCAAAATCGCCAGCCCCGTCAAGGCCGGCAACCTAAAACGATTGGGCGTAGGGGCCAAGTCCACGCCCACGCCTAGTGTTCCGGAATATTCGGTTTGCTAAATCGCGACGTTCGGTAATTCCTTGCAGGGCAAGGAATTACCTCAACCTGCATACCGTCATTTGAATATTCCAGAACACTAGTGTTCCGGAATATTCGGTTTGCAAAATCGAAACGTTCGGTAATTCCTTGCCAGGCAAGGAATTACCTCAGCCTGCATTCCGTCATTTGAATATTCCGGAACACTAGTGGTTTTCCT
>WRAL01000273.1 GCA_009780285.1 Treponema sp. | reverse complement strand
CCTTTCTTGAATTTCCCGGCGCGCTAACCATAGCCGTGCTTCCCGGCCTTCCCAACTCGGCGCAGGCGGCAAGGCTGGCGCGCGAGGCCGGCATGGAAGTGTTTCTTCACCAGCCAATGGAAGCGCTGAGCGGCGCGGATCCCGGCCCCGGCGCGATCTATACCTGGATGAGCGAGGAGGAAATAATTGCGACGCTGCGCGCCAACATAGACGAAATCGGCCCCGTGCCGGAATCAACAACCATCAAGGCTCGGTTACCACGGCCGACGAGCGCATGATGGAAATCGTGCTTGCGTTCAGCCAAAGCGAGGGCATCGTTTTTCTGGACTCAAGAACGACAGCCGCGACGGTCAGCTTCGATGTTGCGCGCCGCCTTGGAGAGCAGGTACTCTCGCGCGATATATTTATTGACAACGATCCGGCGCGCGAGCAAATAAGCCGGGCGATTGCCGCCGGGCTTGCCATCGCGCGGCGAAACGGCGCCGCCGTGCTTATAGGCCACGCCTGGTCCTCCGATCTGGCGCAGCTTTTAATCGACCTGCGCGACGGATTCGCGGAAGGCGGCTATTCCCTCGCCACGGCTTCCCAGCTTGCGCAAAGCCGCGCGGAACGGACGATTCGCGGGATGGAGCCGGAGGAAGCCGCCGCGCTTTGAAAACCGGGCCGAAAAGCCGCCATGAAAAACGCCGGGCTTCAAGCCCTTGCCGCGTTCGCGCCGGTTTGCGCCGAGCCTTGCCTTCAAACGACTTTAAGGCTATGCTGTAACGGGTGGCGCAAAAGGAGGCCGCGTGGAACTGACGATTCGCAGGATGGAGCCTGAGGAAGCCGCCGCGCTTCGAAAACTTGGCCGCAGATCTTTTGGCTTTTTCGATGGGCTTTTCGTTACGATGCCGAAAACGGCGCTCGTCGCCGTCGCCGACGGAAAAATAGCCGGCGGTTTTTTTTACCAAATTGAAACCTGCGGCCCAAAGAAGGTCGGAATCGTCAGCTTTCTTTTTACCGATCCGGCTTTCCAGGCGCAGGGAATAGGGAAGCGCCTTTGCGAGGAAGGGATCCGCCAGCTGTGGAACGAAGGCTGCGACGTCCTTGTGACCTGCGTGCGCGACGACAACGTCGCGTCCTGGGGGCTGTTCGAGCGGAGCGGCTTCGCGCTTTCGAGCCTGCGCAAGCTGGCGCGGCTGCTCGGGCCGGCCGGCGCGATCAGGCTCTGCGCCAAATCGGGATACGGCATTGGCGTCGGCCACGATTTTTACCTTTCCGTTCGGGACGAGGCGGCCCTTCCCCGCGGCGCCGGGACATGCTCCGCACTCCAAATTATTCTTTTTATTTTTGTCAACACCATTTTTTCCGTTCCCATTGCGCTGGTTTCCGGCCTTGCGGTTTTTATTCCGGCAGCTGCGCTTGTTTTTTCCGGCATCGTTCTTGCCGGCCGCCTTGGCGCGCTCTTTTCCGGGCGCGAATGGGATTTCCGCTTTGCCGGCGGCGGCGCGTTCTTATACCTTCCCGCGAACGCGCTGCCTTGGGGCTTCCTGCCCGTGGTCGGCGGCTGGTATCCAAGGCGCTACGAAAAAACTCAGGGCTTCAAGCGGGCGATGGCCGCGAATGCGATAGCCGTTTGGGCATTCCTTCTTGCCCTTGGGGCGGCCGGCCGTTTTTTCGCCGGAGCCTCGGCCTTGCTTGGCTGCGCGTCATGGATCGCCTCGGTTCTTCTTGTCATGCGATGCCTGCCGATTCCGGCCCTCGAGTCCTTGGGCTTCGCCCGCGTGGGGCAATGGAACAGGATCGCCCTTGCCGTGTTCGTCGCCGCATCGCTTGCGCTTGTGTTCGCGCCCTAGTGTTCCGGAATATTCGGTTTGCTAAATCGCAACGTTCGATAATTCCTTGCCGGGCAAGGAATTACCTCAACCTGCATACCGTCATTTGAGTATTCGGAACACTAGAAAACGCTTAAAATTCAGGTTGACATGAAACACTCCGGCGGCTATACTCTGCACAGTATGTCAAACGCGCCGCTGTCGCCACATCGCCAGGCCAAGGCCCGCAAGGCTTTCAATCTTCACGCTATTTTTAACGCGCTAAGCTGGAACATGCTTGTCGGGAGCATCATCACGCTGTTCGCGATTAGGCTGAACGCATCGTCGACGCACATAGGCGCGCTTTCGGCCATGCTTTACGCCTCGCTTTTTTTCCTGCCGCTAGGCAGGATTCTGTCGCGACGCTTCAGCATAGTCGGGATTTTCAGCGTCGCCTGGATCGCGCGGCCGCTGGGCATGATCCCGGTGGTTCTTTCCCCGCTCGCGGCGCAGGCCGGAAATACGGATCTTGCGCTGGGGATGACGATGGCCGGCGTGGCGTTCTTTCACGTTACGCGCGGCATCGGGCTTATCGGCAACACGCCCATCCTCAGCCACGTCGCCTCCGGAGCGGACAGGGGAAGCTACATGACCCAGGTGCAAGTGCTGGGCAGCGCCGCCGGCATGGCTTCCGGCTTTCTCGTCGCGATAATCCTTGGCGGGGAGCCGCCGCTTTTTCTTTATTCCATTATAATGACCGCCGGCATAGTCCTTGGGCTTTCATCCGGGGTTATGATCCGCAAGCTGCCGGAGCCGCCGTCGGAGCCGAGCGGCGAAAGGGCGCGCCTGGCGGACATTTTCCGCGAGGCCTTCACGACGCCGTCCATACGGATGTTCCTTTGGATCTTCATGCTGGTGTCGATGATCTCCGGCGTGGCAAGAACCTTCGTCGTCGTTTACGCGCGCGAGGCTTTCCTTCAGGAGGACGGCCGCGTGCTTATGTACACCGTCCTTGGCGGCATGGGAACGCTGCTGATCGGAATGCTGGTAAAATTTCTTATCGACAGAATCGGAGCCAAGCCGCTTTTCTCGATCTGCGTTGCCGTCGCCCTGGTCGCGTCGCTCCCGCCGGTGTTTTTTCCCCGCGCCGCCGCGACGAACATGGTCGTCCTTAACCTCTTTCTTGTGTTCCTGTTTTTTTCGCTGAACCTGGGCTTTAACGGCGCCGAGGGAATCGCGCAGACCTATTTCCTCGCGCTGATCCCGGCGGAACGCACGCTGGACATGGGCATTCTGTACTTCATCCTTTTAGGCGTCTCGGGGGTCGTCGGCTCGATCGTGGCCGGGCTTTTTTTGGACGCGCTTATGCTCCTTGGACTTTCGCCTTTCGCGGCGTTCAGGATCCTTTTCGGCCTGGTTTCGGCGCTTACGG
>WRAL01000272.1 GCA_009780285.1 Treponema sp. | reverse complement strand
GTGAAGGATCCGCTTGGGATTCATGCAAGGCCCGCGGGCCTGCTCGTAAAAAAACTGCAGGAATTTTCAAGCGTGACGACGATTCTGCGCGGAGAGGATCAATGCGACGGAAAAAAACTCCTTGCCCTTATGAAGATGCGCGTGAAGGAGGGGCAGACCCTGACCTTCCGCTTCGAGGGCGACGACGAGGACGCCGCGGCCAGATCCCTCGGGGAATATCTGGCGGAGATTCTTTGAGCGCCGGAGACTGATTTGCAGCGGAAGCTTGTTTGCCTTGACATCGACGGAACCTTGCTTGGAATGGACGGCGTCGTTCCGGCCTCCGCCGTAGAAGCCTGCCGGGAGGCGCGGCGGCGGGGGCATGTCCTGTTCATCTCTTCCGGGCGCAACATGCCGGAAGTGATGGCCAGCCGCGAAATCGTGGAAATCGGTTTCGACGGAATCGTAAGCTCGGGGGGCGCGCGCATAGTGATAGACGGCAAGGCCGTTTTCGAAGCCGCGCTTTCCGGCGAAACCGCGAAAAGGATTTACCTGCATCTCGACGATCTGGGATGCGGGATCGCGCTGGAAAAAAGCGACGCGGTTCTGTTTAACATGCGCAACGTCGCTACTTGGAAATCGGTTTTGAACGCATTGGAGGGGGAACGGCGCGAGCGTTTTTCCAAGCTTTTGGAAACGAAGCTGCGAAATCCCCTGCCGGAAATTCCGGATGCGCGCCATTACGAGAACGTCAATAAAATAGTGTTTAACGGCCCCTGTTCCCTCGATGGCCTTAGGCGGGCCTTCTCCGACGAGTGCGAAATTTTTGAAAATTCCATTCCTATCTTTGGAAACGATGGCGGCGAGATCGGCCCCAAGGGAATACACAAGGGATCCGCGCTGCGAATCGTCGCCGAGCGCCATGGAATCGCCCTTGCCGACACGATAGCTTTCGGCGACGGCGACAACGACGGCCCGATGATAGCGGCCGCCGGCGTGGGCGTGGCGATGGGAAACGCAAGCGAGGCGCTCAAAGCGATGGCCGACATGGTAACGACGGCCCTTGACGATGACGGCATATACAATGGCTTTAAAAAGCTAGGGCTTATATAAGCCCATGATTTAGGTTCCGGCCATAAAATGGCGCGGAAGCAATAGGAGTTGATTTGCAGCGGAAGCTTGTTTGTCTTGACATCGATGGAACCTTGCTTGGAATGGACGGCGTCGTTCCGGCCTCGGCTGCGCAAGCCTGCAGGAGGGCGCGCGAGCGGGGGCATATTCTGTACCTCTGCTCCGGGCGCAACGCCGAGGAAATTGAACTAATCCCCGAGCTCGCGTCCATCGGCTTTGACGGGATCATAAGCTCCGGCGGGGCGCTTGTCGAAACCGGCGGAAAGATAGTTTTCGAAAAGGTATTCCCTGTCAAGATCGCCATAAAAATTTACCAATACCTTGACGGCCTTGAATGCGGCGTGGCGCTTGAAAGAACGCGCGAAATATTGTCGAACAGGCGCAATATCGCCCATTGGAAATCCGTTATGGAAACCTTTCCCGTCGGCAGCGGAATGCGAGCCGCTCTTTCCGAGCTTTTGGATATCCAGCTGCGCAATGTTTTGCCCGACTCGCCTGAACGCGCCTGTTATGAGGGCGTTAACAAAATTGTTTTTCGCGGCGACGCGCCGGGATTGCTTGCCGCGCTGAGGCGCGATCTGGGGGACGAGTGCGAGATTTTCGACAGCTCGATTCCCTTTTTCGACGGCGAGGGCGGCGAGATCGGGCCTAAGGGCGTGCACAAAGGATCGGCGCTGAGATTCGTCGCCGGGATTCATAAGATCGCGATTGCCGACACCGTGGCCTTTGGCGACAGCGACAACGACCGCCCGATGATCGAGGCGGCCGGCGTCGCTGTCGCGATGGGAAACGCGCGGGATTCGCTTAAGGCGATCGCCGACATGGAAACCACGGCGCTGGACGACGACGGCATTTTTAACGGCTTTAAAAAAATTGGGCTTATTGATTGAGGCGATAAAAGTGGAGGTTTTATGGTTAAGCTAAAAGGGAAGGGGGTTTCCTCCGGCATCGCGGTCGGGCGCGTTTTTTATCACAAGCGGGCAAGCCATGCCGTCGTGGAAAAAAAGGTCGCGGACAGGGGCGCCGAGCTGGCGAGATTCCATGAGGCCAGGATCGAGGCCGGAAACCAGCTGGACGAGCTTTCCGAAAGCATGATGGACAAAATCGGCAAGGACAACGCGCTTTTGTTCGAGGTCCACAGGATGATGCTCGAGGACGCGGACTTCGTGGACCCCATAGTCGCCTTGATCGAGGGCCGCGGCGCCTGCGCCGAATGGGCGGTCATGGAAGCCGGCGAGGCGCTTGCCAGGGATTTCTCCGAAATGGAAGACGATTACATGCGGGAGCGCGCCGCCGACATTAAGGACGTGGCGCAGCGCGTGGTGAACGTCCTTCGCGGCGCGAAAAGCGAAATCGAGCTGGGCGACGAGCCGGCCATTCTCGCCGGCGAGGATTTTTCCCCAAGCGAAACCGCGGCGCTGGACAGGAGCAAGGTCCTCGCGATGGTTTCCCAGGCCGGCGCCGCCAATTCCCACACGGCGATTTTCGCCCGCACGATGGGAATACCTGCCATTATCGGCCTTGGGGAAGCGCTTTCCCCTGATTTTTCCGGAAAGAGCGCGGCCTTGGACGGCGACGCCGGGATCCTCTGCGTCGAGCCGGACGAGGCCGCGCTAAAAGCCTTTACGCAAAGGAAAAGCCTCCTGCAGGAAAAAAAGCAGCTTTTGGAAATATTTCGCGGCCAGCCGACCCTCACGAAAAGCGGCCGCGCGATAAAGCTCTACGCGAACATCGGCAGCGCGGGCGACGTGGAAGCGGCGCTTGCCGGCGACGCGGAGGGGATCGGCCTGTTTCGAAGCGAGTTTTTGTTTTTGGGCCGCAGCGATTATCCGGACGAGGACGTTCAGTACGAAAGCTACCGCAAGGTCGCCCAGGCCATGGCCGGCCGGCAGGTGATCATACGCACCCTGGATATAGGCGCAGACAAGCAGGCCAAATATTTCGAGCTTCCTGTCGAGGAAAACCCGGCGCTGGGAATGCGCGCGATACGGATTTGCCTTACAAGGCCGGAAATTTTCAAGACCCAGCTTCGCGCGATTTACCGCGCCTCGGCGCATGGAAACGTGGCGATAATGTTTCCAATGATTTCAAGCCTTTGGGAGCTTGTCGAGGCGAAAAAGAT
>WRAL01000271.1 GCA_009780285.1 Treponema sp. | reverse complement strand
TGAATCCGGCGAGCTCAAGTCCGTAAGCGTTAAAACCGCCGGCGAATTCCTTTATAGCCTTGTGGAAGCCGCAATCTTCCGCCTTGTAGCCCTGCGCCAGGAAACGGTAGGCGATCTGCGCAAGACCGTGGTTTTCGCCGTCGCCGGCCTGGGAAAGCAGTCCTCCAAAAGCTAGCGCAATTTTTTTCGGGAACTGCGCCTGCGGTTGCGCTCGCTGGCCCGTTCCTCCTGAGTTTTCGCCGGGCGCTGAGGCGCTTCCTCCCGAGCCGTAGCGCCTTCGGGATATACGCGCACCGGCTCGCGCCCCGGCATACGCGCCACGACAACCATCCAAATCGCGCCGAAGACGATCATCAGAAAACTTAGGATCTGCCCCATGGAAAAACTAAACAGCGGGCGAAGGTACGTCGCGAGGCCGCTTCTTCCAAGCTCGACAAGAAAGCCCAAATGCGCGTCCGGCTCGCGGAAATATTCTACGGCAAAACGGAACACGCCATAACCGATAAAATACAGGCCAACAAGAAAGCCGGAAAAGGGCTTGCGATTGCGGAAAAACCAGATTATCGCCCAAAGAACGATGCCCTCGAAAAGCATTTGATAAAGCTGCGAAGGATGGCGCGGCAGGTTTACCATGCCGTTAATCACTTCCACTCCGGTGCTTTCCACGGCTTCCATCACCCAGCCCTCGGTAACGGGAATTGGCCTTGCGTCGGGAAAGACCATTCCAAGCGGGCTTGTCGTTGCGCGGCCGTAAAGCTCGGCGTTGATAAAGTTGCCGAGCCGCCCAAACGTAAAGCCCAGCGGAATGGACGCGGCGAACATGTCGCCTATTTCCCTAAAGTTTAGGCGCTTTGCCCGCGAATAAATGACTATCGCCAAAAGCGCGCCCAGAGCGCCGCCGTGATAGCTCAGCCCTTGAAGGCCGATGAACGCGCCGTTCCTAAAGGGCCAGAAGAGCAGCCAGGGCCGAAAAAGATACAGGCTCGCCGATTCGTAAACAAAGGCGTAAAAAAACCTCGCGCCCAGAACAAGGCCGAAAATGGCCCAGAGAAAAAGCGAGATCAGCCCGTCCTCCGTCATCGGAAAGCGGCGTTCCCTGATCTGCCTGCGATACACAAGAAAGGCCGTAGCCCAGGCAAATAAATACATAAGCCCGTACCAACGGAAAGGAAGCCCGGGAATAATTTCCGGCCTTAGCCAGGAAGGATAATCAATAGCCAGCAACATGTCTTATTATAGAAGATTAGCCGCCGTCGCGCAATCGCGCGGCGCAATGAGCGCGGCGCAATCCACGCAATCAGCGCCCTAAATCTCCAGCCGGCTTTCGTGCGCCCACAGCCCCAGCGCCGGGTTCGGGATGTAGAAATCGCCGCTCTTTCCTTCGCCGTAACGCGCGACGGCCTCGTCGTAGGGCATGTAGCGAAAGCCAACGCCTTCGACCTCGGCGCGGGAAAGATGCCTTGCGCAATAGGTTATGGCAAAGCGGCCGTCGCTGGAGCCGTGGATCAGGTGCGCGGCGGCGGCAAGATTGGCGCGCAGGTCGGAGTTCTCGCGACAGAGCGCGACGGTGCGCTCGCGGCCCAGATAACCGTACTTGCGTATCAGCGCGTCCACCGCGTCGTCCTCGCCAAAGCGCCGTACTCCCGGGGCCAGGATGATCAGCTCGCCGTCATCGGCCATCGCCATGCGCGTTCGATAAATCGCCTTGTTGCCAAGCCAAGTGCTGTGGAATTCGTTTTCGTCGAGGTACACTACGGCTTTTTTTAGCGGCACTTCTAACAGAATTATATTTTTTCGTTTCGCCAGCGCAACGGCCTCCTCGAAACAGCCGCGTCCCCGGCCCGCGTAAAGTCCGTGCGTGGCGATTTTCCCTTCCGGCGCGGTCGTTACGGTAAGCACGTAGGAAAGGGGAAGCGCGGACAGATATTCCTCGGCGGCGCGATCAAGCAGGCGGCGAACCGGCGTTCGATCCCGGCCCATGATTCGTTCCATGCCGTAAAAGGCGCCGAGCATGTGCGAGGAATTAATAATGTCCGCGCCGCCGCAGCCAATAAGCACATTCTTTGAGTGGTTTGCCATTCCCACAACCTCATGCGGAACCACTTGGCCGATGGAAACAATCATGTCGTAGCCTGAAAACAAAAGGCGGTTCGCATCCACCGCGACCGGCTCGTCCATAAGCCCTTCGGATATTTCCCGGATAAAATCGCCGGGGATTTCGCCCAGCCTGTCAACGTCGGCGCGCCAGTTGTGCGGAATAAAGCGCTCATAAGGTATGTCGCCGTACATCTCGGCGCATTGCTCGCGCGTCATCGGAAGATGCGTTCCCAGCGCCTCCAAAAGATCGACCTTAATTTCCGGCTCGAATTCATGGAAAAGGAAATTTGCGATAAAACCGGCGTTTGAGTGGCGGCGGGTAAAGTCCGGGATGACAAGAAGCGCGCGGCCGCCTTTCGCCCTGCCCCGCGCGTCCCCAAAGGACGCGCGAAGGGCGGCCTTTATTTCCGCGTCGGAAAGCCCGGCCTGCTCGCCGGCGGCCAGGGAAATGGGCCGACAACGCGCGCCGGGCATTTCCTTAACCCCCAATGCGCCCTCCAAAAAAGACAATATCGTTAAAAAAGGCGAAAGCCATCAATCCAAAAACCAGAACCACGCCGACGGTTTGAAAAACCGCGATCGCCTTGGGCGGAGTGGGCTTGCGCCGCACGATTTCAACCAGAAAGAGTATGATCTGGCCGCCGTCAAGAACGGGAATGGGAAGAAGGTTCATCACGCCCAGCGCTATCGAAATGAGCGCGAGAAAATCGACAAGGCTGCGAATGCCGGTTGCGACGCTTTGCTCAAAGCCGGAAGTGGCGACGCTGCCCACCATATAGGTAATCCGCAGCGGCCCGGAAACGGCCTCGCGCAGATTGATGCCCCGGAACAGGAGCGACAGGCTGTGAACGGAAACAGTAAGTGTGCGCCAAGCCTCGCGCGCTCCGGCGGCAATCGCGGCCGGTGGCGAAAGCCTGGGCGTTCGGTAAGTTATCGCAGGCCAGGCGATTCCCAGGCCGGCGCCGCTTGCCTGGGTAACAAGCAGTTCCGCCGTGCCGGAAACAATCCCGGCCGGAGTCTCGCGCAGGTAATCGATGCTTATTCGCGCAGGCGATCCTTCAAGCGCGGAAAGCACATCGATTGTGTTTGCCACTTCTATGCCGTTCATGCGCCGGATTATATCGCCGGGCATTAGGCCG
>WRAL01000270.1 GCA_009780285.1 Treponema sp. | reverse complement strand
CTGTATGCGCAGGATCTCGCCGTTCAGCGCCACGCAGCACATGTAGTCGAAGGAGCGCAGGTAGGAATCGATCTCCCGCGCGCCCCGTTTCGTTTCCGGGTCCCAGGGCCTGTAGCGCGTGCCGGCCGGAAAAACCAGGACGAGCTTGCCGTCCTTTTTTACCTCTTCCAGAGAGCGCATCGCGGCGCGGTTTATCGACATGGCGCGCTCGGCCTCGGCGCGTTTTTTTTCGCCCTCAAGGCCTTTTAGGTAATGGCCGGGGTAAATGATCACGCGGGTGTAGGCGGCGGCGAAGGCGGCGACCACTGGATTGTCCTCGTTGAGCTTTGCGCCGGCTATGGCCACCAGCGCGTCGGCGACCTGGGCCCCGCGCCCCCCGGCCCGTCGCGCGAGCAGGGCGAAAATGGTCAGGTCGAAATTGCTGTAATGCTCCAGCAACAGCAGGCAGGACTTGCCGGATTCCGCCTTGGCCAAAAGCTCCTCAAGGTTCTCAAGGCCGTCCACGCCGGATCCGGGAAGCAGAAGCCGGCCGACCATATCGTCCAGAAGCGCGACGATTTCCGCGTCGCCTTTCTGGAACACGTTGTCCTTCGAGATCGCCGTCGACGCGCGGCCCTTGGAAACGGCGATCTTGATCTCTTCGATAAATTCCTCGGTAAGGGTTTTCACGCTTTCGCCGTTCCCCAAAGCCGCGCGAGCTCGATCACCACGCGGCAGGCGTCGCGCAGCTCGCTCACCGAAAGCCACTCCAGCCGGCTGTGGTAGTTGCGCCCGCCGGTGAAGATGTTCGGCGTGGGAATGCCCATCGCGGTAAGCGCCGAGCCGTCCGTGCCGCCGCGAATGGGCTTGAGGCGCCATTCCCGCCCGACGTTTTCCATCGCGGATATCAGAAACTCCATCACGCGCGGGTTCTCGTCGATTTTTTCCTTCATGTTGGAGTACTGAAGCGCCGGCTTTACCTCGACCTTTCCGCCAGGGAACTGCGCCTCCACCGCGCGCGCTATGGCCTCGAGCGCCGCTATTCGCCGCTTTATGCCCTCGGAATCGAAGTCGCGCAGGAAGACCTCGAGCCAGGCGCTTTCAAGGGCGCCCTTGATTTCAAGCGGGCAGTAGTAGCCGTAGTAGCCGTCGGTGGCCTCCGGGCTTTCCGAGCGGGGAAGCGCCGTCGCGAAGGTCGCCGCCATGAGCGCCGCGTTGGCGAGAATGCCCCGCGCCGCGCCGACGTGGATCGCCTTGCCCTTGAACTCGACGTCGGCCTTCCAGGCGTTGAAGCATTCCGCCTCGATTTCCCCGGCCGGCCCGCCGTCCAGCGTGTAGCAGGCGACGCTTTTTACCTTGTCCCGGGGAAATTCCGGCAGATGCTTTCCGGTTTCCTCGTCCGGCGTGAAGATTATTTCCAAAGGCCCGCGCGGAATATCGGGGTTCCCCGCCAGGTATTCCACGGCGCCCATGATCGCCGCAATGCCGGCCTTGTCGTCGGCGCCCAGGAGCGTGGTCCCGTCGGCGTGGATGATCGCCTTGCCTTTTTGCTCGGCCAGGCCCGGCTCGAGCGCGGGATCCAGCGCGAGTCCGCCGGCCAGCTCGATCCGCCGGCCGTCGTAGCTTTCGACGAGCCGGGGATTCACGCCGGCGCCGGTAACGTCGGCCGTTGTGTCCATGTGCGCGAGAAAGCCGATGGTTGGCGCGCCCTCAAGCCCTGGGCTGGCAGGCAGCCGAGCCACCACGTAGCAGTGATCGCTAAGATACACGTCCTTAAGGCCCAGAGCCTCAAGCTCGCCGACGAGCTTTCGCGCCAAATCCCACTGTCCCTCGGTGGAGGGCGTCTTTTCCACGCGCCGCTCGCTCTCGGTGCAGACGCGCGCGTAGCTCATGAACCTCCGGACAAGAAGAGCGTCAAGCTCCCCGTCGCCGATTTCCTTTGTTTGCTTTGCCATGCCTTATTATGGGGCAAAATCGCGTAAGGTCAAGCGCCGCCGGCTTGGCTCGGAAGGATGGCCGAATATCCCGGGTAGTTAAAAGTCAGCAAATGCGGATCGCTTGAAACAACGGTGGCGCTAAGGGAAATCGATGTTGCGGCGATGAGGGCATCCGGCAAGCGCAATCCTCCGGCCCTGCGGATTTTTACGGCTATCTCGCAAACATTTCTGTCAATCTCCGCCCACTTAAGCGATTCCAGCAGCGCTCGGACATCAGCCTCCTCCCGTTCATCCATGCTTGGTTTGGAAAGAACCTCTATTGCAACGATCATGTTAATATACGCCTCGCAGCTGGGGAAAGCGCTTAAAAAAGCGAGAAGATCCAGCTTTTGATTAAGCGTGTCAATGAGCGCATTGCTGTCTAACACAAAGCGGCGATCGCCCATGTCAGTCTGGCCGTTCCGTCGTCTTGCCCGCATTCCAAGGGTTTGGGCGCTCCCATTCGTCCCGCATTGCGCCTACGTCCTCAATGTGGCTGGCCCATGGATTGTCCTTCCAGGCGCCGTAGGCCCGGCCAAGCGCCAGGCGGAAAGCCTCGCTGTCGATTTCGCCTTTGGCTTCAGGCGGAAAGGCGCCGTCCGTCTGCCCGTCGGCATGCGCCGGGAACCGGATAATTAGTGTTGCCTTCCCAGTTGGGATTCCCTGCGGAACGTCAAAGGTTATTCGGCGATCGGCCGGAATCTCGACTATGCGCTCGATGGTCATAGCCAAAAACATAGCGCGGAATGGAGGTGGATTCAAGAGGCGCCGCCGCGGCCTTGCGAAAACGCGAAATCCGCGCTACCGTGGAAGCATCATCGTTTGAAAGGAGGCGCGAATGGATACGCGCTTGATCGGGGTCGTCGCGCCGCTGGGCGCCTTGCGCGGGAGCGAGCCGCGCGCGGTGGGGGAATTCCCGGATTTGGCGGAATTCGCGCTTTTTTGCAGGGACGCGGGAATCGGCCTGATCCAGCTTCTCCCGGTCAACGACACGGGCTACGAAAGCTCGCCGTATTTCAGCCTCACGTCCTTCGCTCTGCATCCTCTGTACCTGCGCATCGCCGACCTGACGGAAGCCAAGGGCTTTTTGGAGGCGGCGCGCGCCATAGACGAGGAATTCCACGCCCGCGCGCGTTTTCCCTACCATAAAATACTCCGCGCCAAGATGGGCCTTCTTCGCGAGATTTACGCCGCGAGCGAGGCCGAAATCGCGGCGCGCGCCGAGAAAGGCGGAAGCCTGGCCGCGTGGATCGATGCAAACTCATGGGTAAGGCATTACGCCGTCTACCG
>WRAL01000269.1 GCA_009780285.1 Treponema sp. | reverse complement strand
TCGAGGGCTACATGCCGCGCGGCCTTTCCTTCGAGCGCGACGAGGAAATCGCCGAAATCCTCAGTCGGCATTTTGTTCCCCTGCCGGAAGGTACCGGTTTCAGGGCGGCGCGGCCCGGGGTGGACCTCTTCCTAACGCGCGCGCGGGAGGACCTGGCCGAGGAAGTGCTCTTCCTTTTCGACCTTCTGCGCTATGGCTACGGCGCCTACGAATACTTCGGCGGCGACGAGGTTTTTATTCCCCGGCGCGACGCGGCGCTGGAACGCCTGGGCGCGCTGGCCGAGCGCGTTTCCGTAGGCCGGTACCTGCGCGAGATTCTGGAGCCGGCCTTTAGGGGCGCCATCGAGGACAACCATTTCCAGATACACGACATAACCTTTGGCGCCCCGCCAAGCCGCGTCTGGATGAGCGGCGCATACACGCTTTACAAGGGCGAGGAGGGCGCGCTGGAAGTGGCCATAGACGAGGATCGGTACAGGCTTTTATGCGCCGAGCTGCGCGACGGAACCCAAATCGACGGCGTTTTGCCCACGCTTACGCGCGAGGGGGAGCTTGCCTGGGCTTTCGGGCATTTTTCCGGCCGGCCGCAGGGCGCCGAGGCGCGAAGCCTTACCGCCTTTTTGCAAAACATAAGAACCGGCGAGACGATGAGCCACTACGTCGGCCTGTACGAAACGGGCGGCTTCTGGCCAAGCCAGGAAAGACTGGAGCGCGTATGGGATCTGCGCGAGGAGCGGGGCGTGCCCCTGCTTGATAGCGCATGGTTTCCGCAGGGATACGACTTTGACGCTTTTATCGAAACGGGAAGCGCCTTGCGCGAAAGGCCGGCGGCGATTATCGACCTGCGCGGGAATGGCGGCGGCAACGGAACCATACCTGACTGGTGGATGCTCGAATACGCCGGGCGCGAAGGCTGGCATAGGATGTTCGCCGAGTATTCCATGACCTCGCGCGCAGTGGGCGAGCTTTTTCGCCACTCGGGTACGGATAACGACCGTTATCGCTCGCTCGCGCCGCCCGGACTTTGGCCCTACTACTCGGCGACCATCGACATGCTCGCTACCGCTTCCGGCGAGGGCCTTTTGCTCGTCCTCATGGACAGCGTGACCGCCTCGGCCGGCGACTATTTCGCCGGCCTTTTGCGCCAGCTTGAAAACGCCATTGTCATCGGCGCTAACACCGCCGGAACTTTGATAAGCGGCGGCATTGGCCGCGCCACGCTTCCCCATAGCGGCCTGGACATTATCTTTGGCACCGGCCTGATGCTGCGCCCGGATCTTTCACAGTTCGAAGGCGTTGGATTTCTGCCGGACTTATGGGTTCCGTCGGAAGAGGCCATGGAACGCGCGTTTGCATTTCTGGCGCGCCACGGGCTTGCGCGGTAAAGGGCAAGCCGGCGCGGGCTTTTTCTAGAATATTCACGTGGCGCGCAAGGTTCGCGCTCCACGCCGTCATGCTCTGGCTCGATCGCAGGCATCACATAGCCAAAAGCCGCTGACCGGCGCTACAAGGACACGGCCATTTTTTCCCGTATCATTTCGCTTACGATTTCCGACGGCGTTTTTCGGGTTGATTCGGACCTTGCGCGAAGCCAGGTCGCGGACAGGTCGTCCAGGATCACGATATTCCCCTTGCGCCGCATAAAAAGCCCGCTCTTCCCATCGCCTGAAACCTTGGGCGGGTTTTTGGTGACATCTTCCGCAAGGGCGGCCGCTTGTTCGTCCGTCATTCTTGGCATTGGTTCCCTCTCAATTGCCTTTCCCTGCAATAAGCAGGCCGTAATAGATACTCCGACACTTCATAGCGTGGAATACGTTAATGCTTTGCTCGTCAATCACATTGTACATAACCTCGAGCAGGTTGCCGTTGTTGTCAAAGCCCATAAGCAAGTGTTTGTCCGAAGCCTCATCCCAAATATCGTCATAAACGGCATTAAGGATTGCCTGTTTGATAGCCGCCTCGGTTATGCCATGCTTAAAAGCGGATGGGTTGAATTCAATGGCAACGTACATGGCTCAATATAGCCGCTTCACGGCGAAAAGGAAAGCGCTTCGTTCGCAAGGTTCTTGCGCCGGGCGCGATTCTTTACTATCTTATTCCCATGAATTACGAAAAACTGACGAACAAGGCGCAGGAGGCGCTGGAAGAGGCTTCCGCCCTGGCGCAAAGGGACGACCACGCGCAGCTTGAATGCGAGCATTTGCTTCTGGCCCTGCTCGCTCAGGACGGGGGAATCGTGGCGCCGGCTTTGGAAATGGCCGGCGCGCAAGCCGGGGCGCTGGAAGAGCGCATGCGCGCCGCGCTGTCGCGCATGCCCAAGGTTTACGGCGCCGGGGCGCAGCTGCATTTTTCGCCGGCTGCGTCCAAGGCTTTGGCCAAGGCGCGCGGCGAGGCGGACGCGCTAAAGGACGACTTTGTGTCCACCGAGCATATTTTGCTGGCGCTCTGCGCGGGCGAGGGCGAGGCGGCGAAGGCGTTGCGGGAAACAGGCGCGACGCGCGAGGCCGTTCTGGAAGCCCTGCGAAAACTGCGCGGCGGCCAGCGCGTTACCAGCCAAAACCCGGAAGGCGCGTACCAGGTTCTGGAGCGCTATTGCCGGGATTTAACGGAGCTTGCGCGCAGGGAAAAGCTCGATCCGGTGATCGGACGCGACGAGGAAATCAGGCGCTGTATGCAGGTTCTTTCGCGCCGCACGAAAAACAATCCGATTTTGATAGGCGAGCCGGGCGTTGGAAAAACAGCGATTGTGGAGGGCCTTGCGCGGCGCATCGTTTCCGGCGACGTTCCCGAGGGCCTTAAAGACAAAAAAGTTTTGGCGCTGGATCTTGGCGCGCTTGTCGCCGGCGCGAAATTTCGCGGCGAGTTCGAGGAGCGCCTAAAAGCGCTAATCGCCGAAGTGCAGTCTTCCGACGGCCGCGTGATTCTTTTTATCGATGAAATGCACACGCTTATAGGCGCCGGCGCGGCAGAAGGCGCAACCGACGCTTCCAACCTTTTAAAGCCTGCGCTCGCGCGCGACGAGCTTCGCTGCATTGGCGCGACCACGCTTGACGAATATCGCAAGCACATAGAAAAGGACGCGGCGCTCGAAAGGCGTTTTCAACAGGTATACACTTCCCAGCCTTCAGTCGAGGACACAATCGCTATCCTGCGCGGATTGAAGGAGCGCTACGAAGTGCATCACGGCGTGCGCATTAAGGACGAGGCCCTGGTCGCTGCGGCCACGCTTTCCGATCGCTATATCACCAGCCGTT
>WRAL01000268.1 GCA_009780285.1 Treponema sp. | reverse complement strand
TGAAAAGGGGATAGCGAGTGTTCCGGAATATTCGGTTTGCAAAATCGCAACGTTCGGTAATTCCTTGCCATGCAAGGAATTACCTCAACCTGCATACCGTCATTTGAATATTCCAGAACACTAGCGCGTCTTTTGGACGCGAGCGCCAAAAAGCGCAAGGAGGATAAAGTGAGAAAGAACTGGCCCGAGGGGACAAGGATGTGCGTCGCGCTTACCTTCGACCTCGACGCGGAAACCTTTTGGTTTTCAAGAAGCATGGACACGATCAACAACCCCAACCTTATGGCGGAAGGCGCTTACGGCCCCCGCGTCGGCGTTCCCAGGATTCTGGACATGCTGGACCGGCAGGGCCTTAAGGCGACGTTCTTTATCCCCGGCTGGGTGATCGAGCGGCACACGGAAACCTGCCGCGAGATTGTCAGGCGCGGGCACGAGGTGGGCTATCACGGCTACCTGCACGAAAAGGCCTACTTTCCGGAGCAGGATCGCGAGCTTGTCGCCAAGTCCAGAAAGATAATGAAGGAGCTTTTGGGCGTGGAGCCTTACGGCTACCGCGCGCCGGAAGGGGATCTTACCGCCGACACCATCAAAAACATCATGGACAACGGCTTCGAGTACTCGGCGAATTCCATGGCCTGCGACTGGCCCTATTATCACGAGGACGAAACCGGCCGCAAAATCATCGAGCTGCCCTCAAGCTGGCTGTACGACGACACGAGCCACTTCATGTTCACGCTTTCGCAGCCGGAGCGCAGGCGCATTTGCTCGCCGCAGTACGTAAGGGACATTTGGCAGAGCGAGTTCGACGGCCTTTACGAGGAGGGCGGCCTTCTCAACCTGATCATGCATCCGCTGGTGATGGGCCGGGTAAGCCGGGTAAACATGCTGGAGGATCTCGTTAAGTACATGAAGACGAAGGAAGGCGTGTTTCTCGGGACGGCCCTGGAGATAAGCCGCTTGGCGAGAAAGGGCTTGGGCATTTAACGGCTCCCTTGGGGAGCCGACGGCTCCATAGGAGCCAGCGGCTAGCTTGGGAGCCAGTGGCTCCCAAGCTAGCCGAAAAAACCGTAAGGAGAGACTGGTATGGACATTCCCGATTTTGGAGTTTTTTCGCTGTTGCCGCCTTTGGTAACGATCGTGGCGGCCTTCCTGACAAGGCAGGTTCTGCTTTCGCTGTTTCTTGGCTGTTTCGTGGCCGCGACGATGCTGGCGAGGTTCAATCCCATCGTCGGCCTTTTCAATACCTTTAGGGACTACGTGATCGCGCCCCTTGATCCCTTCAACGTTTCGGTGCTGATTTTGATCCTGATAATAGGCGGCTTCACGGCGCTGTTGGAAAAGGGCGGCGGCGCCAGGGCCATGGCGGAAAGCGCCGGCATAAAGGTCCGCACGAGAAAGCAGGGGCAGATAAGCTCCTGGCTCGCGAGCTGCGCCATTTTCTTTACCGACGCGAGCCCGCTCATCGTCGGCCCGGTGCTCAAGCCCTTTACCGACAGGCTGAAGATTTCCCGCGAGAAGTTTTCCTACATTATCGACTCCACCGGCTGCACGATTCCCGGCCTGCATCCCATGTCGTCATGGGGCGCCTTTATCGTGGGGCTTATTTTCGTGCAGTTCAACGCCCTGGGCTACGAGGGCAACCCCTTTATGTACTTCATCGCCTCGGTTCCCTACCAGATCTACGCCTGGGCGGCGATCCTCATGGTGGTGATCGTGGCGGTTTCCGGCTTTGACTTTGGCCCGATGAAAAGGGCCGAGAGGCGCGCCGTGGAGGAGGGCAAGCTCTTTAGGGACGGCGCCGTCCTTCTGCGGCAGGAGGAGGAAGCCGCGATGCCGGCCGGCGCGAGGATCAGCATTTGGATTCTCGTCGTTCCGGTAATCGTCCTTATCGTTACCATTTTCGCCATGTTCGCCTACACCGGCGGATTTTTCACGAACCCCGAGGTTAGCTTCGTCGGCTCCTTTACCCGGGCCGCCGCGCTTCCCTCGCTTATTTTTTCCTTTTTCGTGGCCGCCGTCGCCGCGGCCTTCATGATAGTCAGGGCCAAGGCCTTCAGCGCGCGGCAAACGGCGGCGATGTGGTTCGAGGGCGTGAAGGGGAACGTGGCCATCGCGCTGATTTTGATCATGGCTTACGGAATAGGCGCGGCAAGCCAGGCCGTCGGCGGTCCTGCGTTCATCGTCTCCGTGACCGAGGGCTACCTTACGCCGGCGGCGCTGTACATCGTGGTCTTTATCGCCGCGGCGATCACCTCGTTTTCCACCGGCACTTCGTGGGGAACCTTCGCGATTTTCATTCCGATCTCGGTTCCCCTGGCCGTCGCCACCGGCGTTCCCATTGCGCCTGCGATCGGCGCGGCGGTAAGCGGCGGGCTTTTCGGCGATCACTGCTCGCCCATTTCCGACACGACGATAATGGCGTCGCTGGGCGGCGGCTGCGACATAATGGATCACGTTTCCACGCAATTGCCCTACGCGCTCGTCGCTGCGGCGGCCAGCGTGGTCGGCTACTTCTTTGCCGGCGTTACCCATAGCGCGATAGCCGGGCTGGGATCGATGCTTGTCGCCCTGACCGTCTTCGCCTTTGTCCTTAACAAATTCTGGGGCAGTAAAGCGGGCGCGCTAAAGCGCGGGCGCTAAAGCGCGGGCGAGCCGTCCAAACCCCGCGCGGGTTTGGACGGCGCCTTGACCTCTCCGGTTTTTCTCAATACCATAGTGGCGGGCCTTGTGGCCTGGGCCTTGTGGCCCTGAGGTAAACGAAGAGAGGAGACTCACATGACAAGCTATGTAGAGCTTGGGCTGGTTGAGCCCAGGGAACTTTTCAGGAAGGCGCTGGAAGGCGGCTACGCGCTGCCGGCCTACAACTTCAATAACATGGAGCAGTTGCAGGCTATCGTTATGGCCTGCGTGGAAACCGAGTCGCCGGTGATTTTGCAGGTGTCCTCCGGCGCGCGAAAGTACGCCAACCAGAACATTTTGAGGAACATGGCGCGCGGCGCCGTCGAGTACGCCCGCGAGCTGGGCCGCGACATACCCATCGTTCTGCACCTCGATCACGGGAACAGCTTCGAGCTTTGCAAGGAATGCATCGAAAGCGGCTTTTCCTCGGTGATGATCGACGGCTCGCACCTGCCCTACGAGGAAAACGTGGAGCTTACGCGCAAGGTCTGCGAGTTCGCGCACGGGCGCAAGGACTACGTGGCCGTCGAGGGCGCGCTTGGCGTGCTGGCCGGCGTGGAGGACGACGTTTCCTCCGA
>WRAL01000267.1 GCA_009780285.1 Treponema sp. | reverse complement strand
CGCGTCCTCGCGCGTCGTAAAGGTCGGATCCTCGCGAGAAAGAATCGCCAAAATGTCCTTCAGCTTGTCCTGATCGGCCAGAGTCTTGGGCTCGATGGCCACGGAAATAACCGGCTCCGGGAACTGCATCTTTTCCATTAACACCGGCCAGCCCTCGCTGCCTATCGTGTCGCCGGTCTGCGCGAGCTTTAGGCCGATCACCACGCCGATGTCGCCGGCTGAAAGCTCGGAGACCGCCTGGCTTTTGTTCGAGTGCATTCGAAGGATGCGGTTGGCGCGCTCGCGCTTTTTCTTGCCCACGTTGAAAACCGCGTCGCCGGACTTCAGGACGCCGGAATACATGCGCAGGTAGCAAAGCCCGCCGGCCTCGCGGTCGTTCTGTATCTTAAAGACAAGGCCCAGCGGCTGCCCGCCGGGATTGCAGGGAATCTCGACATCCTCTTCCTTTTTGGCATGATGCCCCAGCGCGCAGGGCACCTCGTCCGGCGCCGGAAGGTAGTCCACCACCGCGTCGATCAAAGGCTGAACGCCGATGTTGCGACGCGATGCCCCGGCGAAAATAGGCAAAATGCTCCGCGCCAGCACCGCCGCGCGAAGCTCAGCGCGCAGAAGCGCCGGCTCAAGCTCCTCGCCGGAAAGATATTTTTCGGTAACCGCGTCGGAAACGCCGGAAAGCGCGTCCACGAGCTTTTCCCGCCAGAGCGCCGCCTGCTCGCGCAGCTCCGGGGAAATCTCCAGGCGCTCGACCGTCTCGCCCTCGGCACCGGACCAGCGAAGCTCGCGCATCTCGATAAGGTCTATCGCGCCGTCGAACTGCCCGTCCCGGATGATGGGAACCTGTAGCGCGACGGCGTTGGCGCCGAGCTTGGCGCGAACGTCCTCGATGGCGGCGAAAAAGTCCGCGCCCGGCCGGTCCATCTTGTTGACGTAGCCGACGCAGGGCACTCCGTAGCGCGCCGCCTGCCGCCAGACCGTCTCCGTCTGCGGCTCCACCCCGCGCGCCGCGTCGAAAATCGCGATGGCGCCGTCCAGCACCCTAAGCGAGCGCTCCACCTCGGCGATAAAGTCCACGTGCCCCGGCGTGTCGATGATGTTGATCTGGCATTCGCGCCAGTACGTGGTGGTGGCCGCGCTCTGAATCGTGATTCCGCGCTTCTGCTCCTGCTCCATCCAGTCCATGATGGCCTCGCCGTCGTCCACCTCGCCAATGCGGTGGCTCTTGCCGGTGTAAAAGAGAATGCGTTCGGTGGTCGTCGTCTTGCCGGCGTCAATGTGCGCCATAATCCCAATGTTTCGCATGGCCTTGAGCATAGGCCATTTTACCGCAAAAAACGCCCTGGCGCAATCGAGGCTAGGGGAAAATGGGGAGGGGGGCCAAGCCCCCCTCGCTCCGGCCTTGCTCCAATTTTAGCGTGGAGTTTTGCGAAGCAAAACTCCTAAAAGACTTGCGGAGGGCCTACGGCCCGGAGCAAGTCTTACGCTACCCCCCGAGCGGGGGCGCTGCCCCCGCAACGCCCCCGCCATAAAGCGCTACATCGTTCCCTGGAGTTTTGGCGAAGGCGGGCTTTAGACCCGACGATTCCCTTAGATATCGTCTATGCTTGTCCACGCTTCCGGGTTGGTCTGGTAATCCCTCATCCGTTCGTCGCAGATCGCGATTTCCTCCGGGCTTGCCGGCTCAATAACCGGCTTCCAGTAATCCTCGGCCAGATGCGTCAAGAGCGGCCGCAATGCCGGCAGGCTGTCATCCGGTATTTCGTCGATAATGTCGTGGATCTTCTCTCGTAAAACAGATTTGGTCATCTCTTGCCTCCTCTTGTCTTTTTGCTGTAAGCCTGTCCTCTGGGCGCAATATGCGTAACAAGGATAGTGTCCGCCCTCATGACGGTTTTGGCCGCGCAAAAAGGCCAGGGTTTAGGCCCCGCCGCATTCCCTGAAGTTTTGGGGCGGGCTTTAGCCCGCCTCAAAACTTCGAGGCCAATGCGCCTTAGGCGCATTGGCCCAGCCTTGCTTCCAGGCCGGCAAGCTCCTCGGCCAGCGCGGCAGGAAGGCTCGCGCCCAATGCGCCGTAGTATTCCCTTATCCGGGCCGCCTCCTCAAGCCAGAGCTCGCGATCCACGCGCAAAAGTTCCTCTAAATCCGCCCGTTCGATGGAAAGCCCTTCGACGTTTATGTCATCCGCGCCGGGCATGAGGCCAATGGGCGTTTCGCGCGCGCCGCCTTCGCCCTTAGCGCGGGAAAGGATCCATTCCAGGGCGCGCATGTTCTCGCCGAAGCCGGGCCACATAAATCGGCCGTCGTCGCCCGCGCGGAACCAGTTTACGGCGAACACCGCCGGCGCCTTGTCGCCGAGCCTTTCGCCCATTTCAAGCCAATGCCCAAGGTACTCGCCCATGTCGTAGCCGACGAAGGGCCGCATCGCCATGGAATCGGAGCGCACCACGCCGACGGAGCCGGTCTGCGCGGCCGTCGTTTCCGATGCCAGAATCGAGCCGACGAAAACGCCCTGCCTAAAGTCCCGCGCCTGGTACACAAGCGGCGCGGTTTTCGCGCGCCTGCCGCCAAACACGATGGCCGAAATCGGCACGCCGCGCGGGTTTTCGAACTCGGCGCTTAGAACCGGGCAGTTTTTCGCCGGCGCGGTAAAGCGGCTGTTGGGATGCGCGCCCTTTTCGCGCGAGGTTTTTCCGTTCCAGGCGTCGCCCTTCCAGTCCAGCGCGTTTTCCGGCGGCTCGGTTCCCATGCCTTCCCACCAAACCGTTCCGTCGTCGTTATCGTAAACGACGTTCGTGAAAATCGTGTCGCGGCCTATCGCCTGGAAGGCGCAGGGGTTGGACTTCGCGCTCGTGCCCGGCGCCACGCCGAAAAAGCCGTTTTCCGGATTTATCGCCCACAGCCGGCCGTCGTCGCCTATGCGCAGCCAGGCGATGTCGTCGCCCACGCACCAGACCTTGTAGCCTTTTTTCGCGTAGACGCTCGGCGGAACCATCATCGCCATGTTCGTTTTTCCGCAGGCGGAGGGAAAGGCCGCGCAAACATAGGTTATGTTTCCGTCCGGCGCCTGAACGCCTATTATCAGCATGTGCTCGGCCAGCCAGCCTTCGCGTTTGCCGCGCCAGGAGGCCAGGCGCAGCGCCAGGCATTTTTTGCTGAGCATGGCGTTCCCGCCGTAGCCGGAATTGATGGCCCAAATCTCGCCGTCCTGGGGGAAATGGCAGATATAGCGCTTGGCCTCGTCGAGCGTGGCCGTGGAATGAAGGCATTTG
>WRAL01000266.1 GCA_009780285.1 Treponema sp. | reverse complement strand
GGCTGCCCCTTCGCGCCGCGCTGCGAGAAGGCCGCGCCGGAATGCCTCAAGGCCGTTCCCACCCTGCGCCTCGACGGCCAGCACGAGACGAGGTGCTTTATGGATCGCTAGGCTTTGCCTTGGCCGCCTCTAGCCGAGGCGGCCGGCGCGCCTTTTTTCCTGTCGCCCGCGACGGACGAAAGCGCGACGGCGGCGATTATGACCGCGCCGCCTGAGACGACGGAAAGCGCGGGCCGCTCGCCCAGAGCCAGCATCACCCAAAGCGGGTTCACTACCGGCTCTATCGAGCAGATCAGCATGGCCTGCGTCACCGGCACGCGCTTTATTCCGTAGGCCAGAAGCGCCGAGGAAAGGCCGATTTGTATTAGGCCCATGTAGGCGACGCAGAGCAGGCTCTGCGCGCTCAAGACAGGCGGGTGGGCAAGGAAAAAGGGCGCCGAGAAGGCCGCCGTGATCGCGTGGGAAACGAGCAGTATGTCCGTCGGATCGCGGCGCGCGCCTTTGCCCAGGGCGCAGGCGCGAAGGATAACCGTGTTGCCGGCGGCCGCCACGCCGGAGGCCAGCGCCAGCGCGTCGCCGGCAAGCGAGCCTGAGACGAGGCCGCCGGAAAAAACCAGGAACATTCCAAGGCCCACGAGGGCCAGCGCCGCCCATTGCGCCGGGCGCGTCCTTTCCCGCAGGAAGAACAGGGCCAAAAGCGCGGCCCAAACCGGCGAGGCGTACTGCAGCATGATCGCGTTGGCCGCGCCGGTCATCGTGTTGGCGATAACGAAGAGGATCATCATGGCGCTGTGGCACAGGCCCAGAAGCGCCAGCGCCGGAAGGTCGCGCGGCGCGACCGGCGCGGCCCTTCCTCCGGACAGGGGCCGCCTGAGCGCCCAGAGAACGAAGGCCGCGATAAAGCTCCTGGAGCCGGCTATCAGCATCGGATGCCAGTCGATCAGGCGGATAAGGAGGCCGGACGTGCTCCAAAGCATGGCGCAGGCAAGGATCGCGCCCGGCCCAGCGAGGCGATCCTTGTCGGGGAGCATCGCCCGCTACTCCCCGCCCCTTTCCAGCCGCAGCGTCGCCGTCACATCGTCCGAGACTTCCGGCGGCCCCCAGTACTGTATCGCGCCGGGGAATACGTAGCGGCTGTGGACGGCAAGGTCGTCGCGCAGGGCGGCGAAGGCGCGGAAGGGCCGGCCGTCCAGATCCACCAGCGCCTTTTTGATCACCGGCTTTTGCGCGCCGTGCCTGCGCTCGATATTCATCATCATGGTAAGGGGCGCGCCTCCGGCCTCCCATTCGGCGGCCGGAGCGGTCAGATTGCGCGCGCAGGAGATGTAGCCGGTAAGCCCTGCGGCCACGAGCGCGAAGGCGCCGAAGCCCAGCGCGTAGCAGTAGTCCGCGTCGAAGTTCGAGGGGAAGGCGCAGCGGCCCTCGTAGCCGAAAAAGTGCGTCTGCGGGGTGAACTTTCCCTTGTAGGCGCCCTGCTTTTTAAGCTCGCGCAGCCGCGCCTCGACCATGCCCACGAGCAGCTTTTCGGTCTGGATTTTCGACACCTGAACGTTGCCGTGCGGATCGCGGTCGGCCAGGAATTCCCCGGCTATGTCCGCCGGCATGGCCCGCAGCGCCCGCATGGACTCGGCCGAGACGCGCGAGGAAAGCCCTTCCAGCCGAGCCTCCAGCGAAAGGCCCTCGTCCGCCGCGTCGCCCGAAACCGCGTCGTTAAGCTCGGCGATCAGCCTTTTGATCTCCGGCACGAACTCGACAAGCCCTTCCGGGATAAGCACGACCCCGAAATCATCGCCCTTCACGGCCCTTTTTACGATGGAATCCACGATGGAGCCAGCGACGCTTTCAAGCGAAAGCGCCTTCGCCTCGATTTCCTCGGAAATGAGGCAGACGTTGGGCTTGGTCCGGAGGGCGCACTCAAGCGCGATGTGGCTGGCGGCGCGGCCCATGAGCCTCACGAAATGCCAGTGCTTTTTCGCGCTGCCGGCGTCGCGCGCCAGGTTGCCGATAAGCTCGCCGTAGGTCTTGCAGGCCGTGTCGAAGCCGAAGGAGGTTTCGATAAAGTCGTTTTTAAGGTCGCCGTCAATGGTTTTCGGGCAGCCGATCACCTTTACGTCCGAGCCTTTTTCCAGGAAATACTCGGCCAGGAGCGCCGCGTTCGTGTTGGAATCGTCCCCGCCTATGACGACGATGGCGTCCAGCGCGAGCTTTTTCGCCGTTTCCAGCGAGGCGGCGAACTGCTCCGGCGTCTCGATCTTCGTGCGCCCGGAACCGATGATGTCGAAGCCGCCGGTGTTGCGATGCGCGTCTATGGCCTGCGCCGAAAGCTCGACGTGCTTTCCGTCAACCAGGCCCCCCGGCCCGTCAAGAAAGCCGAAAAGCGCCGAGTCCGGGTTTCCGGCCTTCAGCCCGTCGTACAGCCCGGCGATGACGTTGTGCCCGCCCGGAGCCTGCCCGCCCGAAAGAATCGCGCCGACGCGAAGGGCGCGGCGGCTGAGCTTTCGACCCTCGCCACCCTTCGAAAAGGCAACGACGGGCTTTCCGTAAGTGCGCGCGAAGATTTTTTTAAACTCCTCGCGGTCGGAAAGAGCCTCCGTCGGGCCGCCTTCCTTGACAGCGATCTCGTCCAGGGCCAGCGAAAGGCTCGCCGGCAGTTTCGGTTTGTACTCGTATCGTGCTTTTTGCAGTTCTGAGATTTCCATGCGGGCATTATAGGCGAAAGGCCGGCCCTTCGCCAAGCTGGGGCCGCGCGACCTTTCGTATCTAAGGCCTCGATCTGGGGCCTCTGCGCTCCAAATGCCTCGGCGCCCGCGCGCGGCGGAGCGCAGGGCATTCCTCAAGGGGTTTTGAAAAGAGCCAAGCGCTGAACACGATGGGCCCTTTTCGCGTTTTTTCACGCCTTTAATTCCCCCGCTTCTTGACAAAATTCACTGAATGCGTCATCATTGAATAAATATTCAGTAAATTATAATTCATTGCAAAGAGGAGATCGAATGGGAATACGGCAGGAAGCGCGGGAAAGGCGCAGGGAAGAGATACTGGAGGCGGCGCTGGACCTCTTCGTGTCCAAGGGCTACGCGCAGACGAAGATCGGCGACATAGCGGAAAAGGTCGGGATGAGCGTCGGGCTGTTGTTTCACTACTTCGAATCGAAGGCGCGGCTTTACGAGGAGCTTGTCCTAATCGGCGCGCAGGGGCCGATTAGCATCGCCGAGGAGGACGCGCGGGATCCGGCGCGTTTTTTGGAAGGCGCGGCGGAATACGTCCTTT